>SHWM01000078.1 GCA_009693835.1 Alphaproteobacteria bacterium | reverse complement strand
TTTGCCGCAGCGGGAGAGGCCTTCCCCGCCGCGTCACCGCGCAGGCCCGCTTTATCCAGCCCGGCTGCCTTTGGATAAAGGCCCGCCCCGGGATTTGCGCCGCGTCCTACGGAAGGCTCAACGCGTTCCGCGGCCTTGCGGCCAAACAGTCCCATGCGAGCCAATAAGCTTGGCGCCTGACGGCTGACCGCCTCCTGGCGCTTTGGCGCTACGGCGTCGCGGCTTGAAACAATGGGTGGCTTGGCCTGCGGCTGCGCCGGACGGGGGCTGATAAAGGCGTTATTCGCCATCGTCTTGCCAAGCTGGTCCACCGGATCCGATGCGCCCATGGACAGGGGCATTCTGCTTTCTTCCTCCAGCAGATCGTCAATATACATAGCAGGTTCGGACGGCTTGAGAGCCACAGCTGTAGATTCCGCTACCATGACGGGCTCCGGCGCGGCGGTTAAAGCCGCAATTTCCAGGCTTGGAAGCACCGGCTGCTCCGGCACAACGATGGTCTCGGGAATGATTTCGGGTTCGGCTTGTTCAACCGTCTCCGGCGCTACCACACGTTGCACTTTATCCGTACGCACACCCGTGGCCACGACCGACACCCGCATCTTTCCTTCCAGTGTCGGGTCGAATGTTGACCCGACGATAATGTTCGCATCGGGGTCCACCTCGGCGCGCACCCGGTTGGCGGCTTCATCAACCTCGTAAAGCGTCAAATCAGACCCGCCAATTATATTGATCAATACGCCTTTCGCGCCCGTCATGGAGACATCTTCCAGCAATGGGTTGGAGATCGCAGCTTCGGCCGCGTCGTTGGCGCGGGTTTCACCCGAGGCTTCGCCGGTTCCCATCATGGCCGTACCGGCCCCCCCCATCACGGCGCGCACATCGGCAAAGTCGAGATTGATCAGGCCTGGCGCCACCATCAGATCCGTAATGCCGCCCACGCCTGAGAACAAAACCTGATCCGCCATGGCAAAAGCTTCCGCAAAAGTTGTCTTGGCATTGGCCACCCGGAACAAATTCTGGTTGGGGATCACCAGCAGCGTGTCGACATATTTCTCAAGTTCGGAAAGGCCCAGCTCGGCAATGCGCATCCGCCTCGTGCCTTCAAACTGAAACGGCTTGGTAACAACGGCAACCGTCAGGATGCCCATTTCGCGCGCCGCCTTGGCAATCACCGGCGCCGCCCCGGTGCCGGTGCCGCCGCCCATTCCGGCAGTGACAAACACCATATGCGCGCCTGACAGATGATCGCAGATTTCCTGCATGGCCTCTTCGGCCGCCGCCCGCCCTACCTCGGGGTGCGAACCTGCGCCCAGCCCCTGAGTGGCGCTTTCCCCCATCTGAATGCGCCGTTGCGCCTTGGATTGCGACAGCGCCTGGGCGTCCGTATTGGCCACCACAAACTCAACGCCTTCAAGGCCGCTTTCAATCATATTATTGACTGCATTGCCGCCGGCGCCGCCGACGCCAAATACCGTGATGCGGGGTTTCAATTCATACATTTCGGGGACGCTCAGATTTATTGTCATGATGTGCTCTCCTACGGCTTGCGGCTAACTTATATGGCAGGCGAAAACCTGTTCACGCATGTTAAAAATTCTCCCGCAACCACTGTCCGATCCGGGCTACACGCCCGGCCGGGATTGCGGATCCTGTGATCCCTGTAACTGCGCCGGTATCCATCGGGCCGCTCATTGCGAACCCGATTAAACCGGCGACGGTAGAATATTCTGGCCCCTGCGAAGCGTCCGGCAAACCGCGTAAACGAATCGGCCGCCCCAGCCTAGTCTGACTGTTGAGTATATCAGAGGTTAATTCCCGTACACCTGCAAGCTGACTTGCGCCGCCAGTTAATACGACACGGCGGCCCGCAATATCCTGCAGCCCGCTCGCAGAAAGACGCTCGCGCACCATCTCGAGGGTTTCTTCGATGCGCGGCTGGATGATGCCGTTGAGAATCGAACGCGGCACATGATTGGCCGTTTCGCAGTCTTCCTCGCCTATTCGCGGCACATCGATCATATCGCGCTCATCCGATGGGCTGACGGTGGCGCTGCCATACAACGCCTTTACCCGCTCCGCCGTCGCGTGGCTGCTGGACAGTCCATGCGCAATATCATTGGTCACATGGGAACCACCGATCGGCACGAAATCCAGATGCATCATATTGCCGCCCGCAAAGACCGAAATTGTCGTGAGTCCGCCACCCAGGTCAATGCAGGTAACGCCAAGTTCTGTTTCATCTTCAACGAGGCAGGCAAGGCCGCTTGCATACGGCGACGCCACCAGCGCCGCAACTTCAAGATGGCAGCGCTCAATGCACAGCGCCAGATTGCGTATGGGCCCCTGCCCAGCGGTCACAATGTGCAGATTTGCCCCCAGCCGGTCGCCGAACATGCCGCGCGGGTCCGAGATGCCTTTGTGCCCGTCCAGAGAATAACCGATTGGAATAGCGTGTATCAGTTCGCCGTCCATATCGCTTATCCGCGCCTGTCCCTGGTGTAAAACCTTTTTGATGTCCTGCTCGCGCACCTCCGGCGTGGGTACGGCAATCTCGGCGCCAATCATATGGCTAGCCGGCTGCCCGCAGCTAAGATTGACGATTACCTTGCGCACCGTTTCACGCGCCATGCGTTCGGCCATTTCAACCGCAGCGCGAATGGAATGCTCGGCATGCGCCATATGGACGATGGCGCCGGCTTTTACACCACGGCTTTCATGATGGCCCACACCCAGAATCCGCGGGCGCGGCCTGTGGGTTGAACGGTCATTCTCCACACGCGCGATAAAACAGCTTATCTGCGAGGTGCCGATATCCAGTCCCGCCACTATGCCATTGCGCACTGGTTGCATCTTATGCGTCACCTCGGATAAGAGCGAATGAATGCAACCCGGCTTCACGCTCCGGTCCTTTGGCGCGCCGCACCGCGCCCTCGCTCAGTCGCACAACAACACGATTGGCCAGCCGCAGATCGACCAGTTCCACATCCCGGCCCAGAAGGCCGTTATTTTCTTCATACCGCGCAAGCCTGTGCCACGCAGTCAGGGGATCTTTCTCCGGCAGGCGCACATCTATGCCGTCCTTCAAACGCATATTCCAGCGCCGCTCGCCCACCCGCACGGCCGCTGCAACCCTGCTGCCCAGTTGCGGCTCAGCGCCCAGAAGCGAAATAAGCTCGCTTGCCGCCTGGGGTGCGCCTTTACCTACGATCAGCGGCAAGTCATGATATTCCGCCACATCCTTCTCGGTAATTTCAACCCCTTCGTCGTCGACCAGAACCATTTTTCCGTTCCGCTGCCAGATGGCGATCGGGTGACGTTCGAACAGTTCGATATGAATGGCGTCGGGCAGATTGCGCGTCACACGCACGTCCTTAACCCAGGGCAGGCTGGCTATCCTGTCATGCACGGCATCCAGATCAATATGCAGAATCGAGTCATTCCTGGCGATATTCAGAACGCGAAGCAATTCAGCCGGCCCGGTCTGAACGCGCCCTGCAACGCTGATGGAGCGCACACTGAAACCTGCCTCGCGCAGAACCTTCTGCAGCGCTATTTCCGCTTTGCCGCCGGCATCCTGAAAACGGCCGGCAAAAATGGCGGCCCCGCCCGCTGCGGCGCCGAGCGTCAGCAAAATAATCGCCAGAGCGGCCCAGCGCCGGTGCGCAGGTTTCCGGGTTGGCGGATACGCGGAATTTTCCATATCTCCGGCCCTCATCGCGCGCTTGACGCATCCTCCACCAGCCAGCGGCAAAGCGCGCCGAAAGAAATGCCATTATAGGCCGCCTGTTCCGGAACAAGGGAGGTCGGGGTCATGCCTGGCTGTGTATTGATTTCCAGCAGATACAGCCCCTCGCGGCCCGCCACACTGCTGTCGTAGCGGAAATCCGCGCGGCTGACGCCGCGGCAGCCCAGCACCTGATGCGCGGCCAACGCCACGTCCATTGCGTGCTGATATACCACCGGATCGATTTCCGCCGGGATCACATGCCGCGATCCACCCTCGGCGTATTTTGCCTCATAGTCATAGAATTTGGTGACCGGAACAATTTCGGTGACAGCCAGGGCACGGTCCCCCATCACGGCAACCGTCAATTCATGTCCGGGTATATAACGCTCCACCAGCACCTGATCACCGAACGCCCAGTCCGCCGCCGCAAGCTGCGCCGGGGGAGAATTATCCCCCTGGCGCACAATAAAAACGCCGACACTGGAACCCTCGGTCACCGGCTTGACAACATAGGGCGGCGGCATCGGGTGCCGGTCGCCCAGATCGTGACGGCCCATCACGCGACCTTCAGGGCAGGCGATGCCGGCATCATGAAAAAGCCTTTTGGCCATCGGCTTGTCCATCGCCGCCGCGGAGGCGCGCACACCGGAATGGGTGTAGGGAATCCGCAGCAGCTCCAGCAGACCCTGAACACAGCCATCCTCGCCCCAACGGCCATGCAGCGCGTTGAAAGCCACATCCGGTTTCAGGGTGTCCAGAATCCGGGCGACGGAGTCACCGACATCCACTTCACTGACCCGGTAACCTTCAAGGCGCAATGCCTCGGCGCATTTGGCGCCGGACACCAGGCTGACCTCGCGTTCCGCGGACCAGCCGCCTTTCAGAACGGCGATATGACGGGCCGCGTTCATGGCTGGCCCCCTGATTCACCGAGGCGCTGTATTTCCCAATGCAGTTCGATGCCGGCGTGTTGCATGACCCGCGAACGCACAAATTCACCCAACTGTTCGAGATCTGCCGATGTCGCTGTCCCGCAATTGATCAGGAAGTTACAATGTTTTTCAGACACCATGGCGCCGCCCGCGCGCAGCCCGCGGCAGCCCGCTGCATCAATCAGTTCCCAGGCCTTACGGCCCGCCGCCTTCTGCTCTAACGGATTGGCGAAAGTGCTGCCGCCGGTGCGCGCGCCCACAGGCTGGCTGGCGCTGCGTTCGGCGGCAATCTCGGCCATCCGCGCGGAAATGGCGGCCCGGTCGCCCGGCGGCCCGTGCACAGAGATGCGCGTCAGGATGACATCCGCAGGAAACGCACTGTGACGATAGGCAAATCCGGCTTCGGCGGGCGTGAAGTCGCAGTACCGGCCCTGCCGGTCGATGCCGCGCGCACCGGCAAATATGTCTTTCACCTCACCCCCGAATGCGCCCGCATTCATGCGCGCCGCGCCGCCCATGGTACCTGGAATGCCGCGCATGAATTCCAGCCCTGTCAGACCTGCGTCGCGCGCCGCCGAAGCCAGCTTGACGTCCATCACCCCTGCGCCCGCATGAATGATCCCGTCATCCGTGATCTGAATGGTGCTGAAGCCCGCGCCCAGTTGCACCACCACGCCCCGAACGCCCCCATCGCGGATCAGCAGGTTTGATCCCGCGCCGATCACAGTGACAGGAATATCGGATGGCGTTGCCGCCAGAAAATCCGCCAGGTCCTTTTCATCCGCCGGCTCAAACAGAATATCCGCAAGTCCCCCCGTCCTGAACCATGCGCGCGGCGCAAGATCGGCGTCTGCCTCAATGCGGCCGCGTACAAGCGGCAGACGGTCCAAAAGTGAAGGTATATTGCTGCGCCGGGCCATCATGCCACATCCGCCCCATTTTTTTTCAGATGGGGCGCAGCCCTGGCCATTTCATCCGGCAGCGCATTCGCCCACTGTGTGATATTGCCTGCACCCAGGCAGACGACCAGATCGCCCGACTGCGCCTCGGACAGCACCAGCGGACAAAGCTGTTCCGGGCCATCCAGCGCAATGACCCTGCGATGCCCGTGGGCGCGCAACCCTTCGATCAGCGCATCCCTGTCCGCGCCCGCCACCGGCTGTTCACCCGCCGCATAAACCGGCGCGACGATGACCGTGTCGGCGTCATTAAAACAGGTGCAGAAATCCGCAAACAGATGCGCCAGGCGTGAATAGCGGTGCGGCTGCACCACGGCGAGCACTTTGCCGCCCCTGGCGCTTTCTCTGGCGGCACGCAGAACGGCAGCGATTTCCACTGGGTGATGGCCATAATCATCCACGACACCGATGCCGCCCCATTCGCCGGTTCTGGTAAAACGGCGTTTGACGCCCGCAAATGAGGCCAGTGCGCGGCGTTGAATCTTGCGATCGATCTTCAATTCGCGCGCCACCGCGATCGCCGCCAGGCTGTTGCGCACATTATGTATGCCCGGCATGGGCAGTTTCATGCCTTCCATGCGGCTGGTCTTGCCGCTGATCCGGTCAAAGAATTGCACATCGAACGTCCAGGTGTCTCCATCCACACGAATGTTCACGCCACGCACTTCCGCCTGCGGAGAAGTGCCATAAGTGACGCAGCGGCGGTCGCGCACACGCCCCACCAGCCCCTGCACCTCCGGATGATCAATGCACACCACGGCGCAGCCATAGAACGGAACATTCTCAACAAATGTATCAAAGGCGCGGCGCAAGGCGTCGAAATCCTGATAAAAATCGAGATGCTCGGGATCGATATTGGTCACGACCGCAATGGTTGGCGGCAGCTTGATAAAGGTGCCGTCGGATTCATCCGCCTCCACCACCATCCAGTCGCCGTCGCCCAGACGCGCATTCGTGCCATAGGCGTTCACAATACCGCCATTGATCACCGTAGGATCAAAACTGGCAGCGTCCAGCAGGCACGCCACCAGCGAGGTCGTGGTGGTTTTGCCATGCGTGCCTGCGACGGCAACGCACCATTTCAGACGCATCAGCTCCGCCAGCATTTCCGCACGGCGCACCACCGGCAGCGCCCGCGCCCGTGCAGCAATGAGTTCCGGATTGTCGGGCCTGATGGCGCTGGACACCACAACGACCCGCGCCTCGCCCAAATTTTCCCCGGACTGGCCAATGGCAACTGGAATGCCAAGCCCTCGCAGCCGCGCGACATTGCCGCCATCGGAACTGTCGGACCCCTGCACCTGATAGCCCAGATTGTGCATCACTTCGGCGATGCCGCTCATACCGATGCCGCCAATCCCCGAAAAATGAATCCTGCCAATGTCAAGGGGAAGGCGCGTCATCATCCTGCCACCCTCCGGAATAATGGGATCACCTTGCCAAAGCCGCCGCCACCGCCTGTTCCAGGAGCAGCAGTTTTGCGCGGAGCGAGACGTTCCACCATATCCGCCAGCGCCCGCGCGGCGTCCGGGCGGCCCAGGTCATGCGACGCCGCCGCCGCCACGGCAAGCTGTTGCGGATTGCGCAATAAATTCTGCAGCCGTTTGGCCAGGGCGGATGATGTGAATTGTGCGTCAGGCATGATCCATGCCGCGCCCATGCTGGCCAGCGCCTCCGCGTTGGCCAGCTGCTGCTGGTCGGCGTGATGGGGATAGGGAACGAGAATGGAGGGTATGCCCGCCACTGTCAGTTCACTGACGGTAGTGGCGCCGGAGCGTGCAATCACCAGATGCGCATGCGCCAGCCTTTCCGGCATGTCGCTGATAAATTCAACCAGTTCCGCCTGCACGCCGGCGCGCGCATAGACGGTGCGGACGCGTTCCAGATCAGCGCTGCGGCATTGTTGCACGATGCGCAACCGGGCGCTGACGCCGGGCGGCAGCATGGCGATGGCGGCAGGAACAACCTCGCTTAATATGCTCGCGCCCTGACTGCCGCCAAAAATAACCAGATTAAAAAGCGAATCCAGCGTCGGCGCGTCATAGAGGCGCTGATAACAGTCGGCGATGCCGGCCCGCACTGGATTGCCGGTTAACGTGACCTTGACCCGGTCAATGGCGCGCAACCCGCCCAGCCCTTCGACGGAGGCGGCAATTCCCGCGACCCGCTGCGCGATCAGCCGGTTGACCCTGCCCAGAACCGCATTCTGTTCATGCAGAGCCGCTGGCACGCCGAGCCATATTGCCGCCGCCATAGCTGGCAGTGCCGGATAGCCCCCAAAGCCAATCACCAGCGCCGCAGGTTGCCTGCGCAGTACCCGCCACGCCTGCACCGCGCCTCTGGCGAGAGCCGCCGCCGCCCGTATCTTGGCCCATATATTTCCCGCAGGATTACCGGCGGCGATCACATGCGTTTCCACATCGCCGAATGCAGCCGTGTACGCCGCACCGCGCATATCGGTAATCAGCGCCACGCGGCGGCCGCGCGCCTGTAATTCCTGGGCCAGAGCCTCGGCCGGGAACATATGCCCGCCGGTGCCGCCGGCTGTCAGAATGATCGGAGCGTCAATATTTTCGTTCATGATGCCCGCCCGACAGAGACGCCGCCGAGGGCGACGCCGGGACGCCGGCGCAAAAGCGCCAGCATCATGCCAGCGGTCACTGACAGCGCGAGAAAGGACGAACCGCCATAACTGATAAACGGCAAGGTCATGCCTTTGGACGGCAGCAGATCGAGATTGACCGCCATATTGATGAACGCCTGCAAACCGAACAGGAAGATCAGGCCGGATGCAGCCAGCTGCGCGAAATGATCTTCTGCGGCAAAGGCGCGCGCCAGCCCCCGCAACACGACGAAGGCGAACAGGCCGGCCAGCATCAAACAGGCGATCGAGCCAAATTCTTCCCCCACCACCGCAAAAATATAGTCGGTGTGGGCGTCCGGCAGAATGCGCTTGACAATGCCCTCTCCCGGACCGCGGCCAAAAAGCCCGCCCTGCAGAAAAGCGTTGATAGCCGTATGTACCTGAAACGTATCGCCGGACGCCGGATCCAGAAAACGATCGATGCGGCTGGTGACATGCGGCACGAACATATAGGCGAAAACCCCGCCCACAGCGCCCGCCGCCAGCAACCCGCCCACCAGTAACATTGGCATTCCCGCGACAAAAAACATTCCGCCAAATACGACGGTTAGCAGAAACGCCTGGCCAAAGTCCGGCTGCATGGCCAGCATCCCCACCGAGACCGCCCAGGTGCCGAGGGCGATCCAGTTGCCGGGTATCCCGCTTTCCCGATTTTGTTCGGAAAACATCCACGCGGCAAAAACGATCAGCGCGGGCTTCAGGAACTCTGAAGGTTGCAGAGACATGCCCCCCAGCGACAGCCATCGCTGTGCGCCGTTGCGTTCCTCGCCAATCGTCAAGGTGAGCACCATCAATATTAGCGCGACGGCCAGTTGCGCCACTGCCGTACGCTTGATCATGTTTGGCGGGGCCATCGACAGGCCAAACAGGATCATCAGCCCCAGGGGCAGCATCATCAGGTGCTTCCTGACGAAAAAATAACTGTCCATATTGATGCGTTCGGCAACCGACGGGCTGGCCGCCAAAGTGAGCAGAGTGCCAATAATAATGAGCGCGCCAATGGCGCCAAGGATCCAGCGGTCCACGGTCCACCACCATTGGCCCAGCAGGCTGGTATCGGTACGGGTAAAACTGCTCACGCTGCACTCCCGGTCATAACCCCATCCGCATATTCACGCACCAGTTTGCGAAACACGTCGCCCCGCGCTTCAAAATTTTCGAACTGATCAAACGAAGCACAGGCTGGCGACAAAAGCACCACCGCCTCGCCCGCCTGATCCGCATCCCTTGCCGCCGCCGCAACCGCCTCTGCCAGACCGCCGCATTTCTGATAAGGCGTCCGCCCGTTCAGAGTCGCCGCGAACGCATCTGCCGCCTGTCCAATCAGATAGGCCTTTTTGATCCTGGGAAAGAACTGCGCGAGCGAATCAATTCCGCCTTCTTTAGGAACTCCACCAAGAATCACATAGACGCCATCATGGCAAGCCAACGCCCGCGCCGTAGCTTCTGCATTTGTCGCTTTTGAATCATTGATGAAGCGGACGCCACGCACAACGCCCACTTCTTCCATGCGATGTGCAAGGCCAGCGAAACTTTCGAGCCCCTGGACGATCTTTTCGCGCGATAGGCCCAGCGCCCGCCCGGCCGCATAGGCCGCCGCTGCGTTCTGCCAGTTATGCGCCCCCGGAAGACGGCGGAAGCCGCGCAAGTCCACGACCCGCTCCGGGCCGCCCTGAAGTGCGTCACACAAAATTCCCTGGCGCACGAAGACGCCCTGCACTGCCTGTTCCCGCGGCCCATCCACCGTCACGGGATGCACCCGCACGCCGCCAGCCCGCAACGCGTCGCACAGATTCACCCCATGCACATCATCAATCCCGACCACCGCCGCGCCATTTTGCGCCAGCCCATCAAATATCCGCCGCTTCGCCGCCACATAGCCGGACAGGCTGCCATGCCGGTCAATATGATCGGGCGTTATGTTAAGCCAAACCACAACATCGGCGTCATTGGGGCCGCTCAGATCAAGCTGATAGGAAGACATTTCCAGCACATACACGCCGCCAGGACCGAGCGGGTCCAGATCAAGCGCCGAAACGCCGATATTGCCGCCGACCTGCACCGGCAGCCCGGCCTCGCGCACCAGATGCCCGATCAGCGCCGTTGTAGTGGATTTACCGTTCGTGCCGGTGATCAGAACAAGCCGGGTGGCGGGAAAATCCGCCCGCCGGGCGCGGAAAAAAAGTTCGACATCGCCTATGATCTCGGCCCCGGCCTCGCAGGCCTTGCGCACCACGGCATGAGGTGATGGAAAATGCAGGGGCACCCCGGGACTCAATACCAGCGCCGCCACGTCCCGCCAGTCCATGTTCTCCAATTCAGCCAGTGTGGCGCGCGGGCCCAATAGGGCGCCGGCGTCATTGCGCCTGGCGGGCGCATCGTCCCAGGCGACAACTTCCGCGCCGCCCTGCAGCAGCGCGCGGGTGGAGGAAATTCCAGACCGGGCAAGCCCGAATACGGCAATTTTCTTTCCCCGGAAGGTGCGCGCTGCAATCATGATTATCTCAGTTTCAGGGAAGACAGTCCGATCATCGCCAGAATCAGGGCGATAATCCAGAATCGAATAACAATGGTCGGCTCGGCCCAGCCGCGCTTTTCAAAATGGTGATGAATCGGCGCCATTGCGAATACGCGCTTTCCGGTCATCTTGAACGATGCGACCTGAACGATCACCGAAACGGCCTCCAGCACAAATAGCCCGCCCACAATGGCCAGTACAATCTCATGCTTGGTCACCACGGCGATGGCCCCCAGCGCGCCTCCCAGCGACAGGGAACCCGTGTCACCCATCATGACCATCGCTGGAGGGGCATTGAACCACAAAAATCCCAGTCCGGCGCCGACAATGGCCCCGCCGAACACCGCCAGTTCACCCGCGCCCGGCACCGGTAAAATCTGCAGATAGCTGGCATAGACGGCATTGCCCACAAGATAGGCGATGAATGCAAAACTGGCCGCGGCTATCATGACCGGCATGATCGCCAGCCCATCCAGCCCATCCGTCAGATTGACCGCATTGGAAGCGCCGACAATGACCAGCACCGCGATCGGCAGAAAAAGCCATCCAAGGTCAAGAAGCACATGCTTCAGGAACGGGATCGAAAGCATATCTGCATGCGCCGGGGAAGCGATCTTGCCAATCCACCATACAGCGATGGCCGCAATCAGAATTTCGCATCCCAGTTTGGTCTTTCCCGGCACGCCGCGGCTGTTGCGCTTGGTCACCTTGAGATAATCATCGGCAAATCCCACCAGGCCAAAGCCAATGGTCACCAACAGCACCGCCCATACATAAAGATTACGCAGATCAGCCCATAGCAGAGTGCCGGCCATGATGCCGAATAGAATCATAAGGCCGCCCATGGTGGGCGTGCCAGCCTTGGTGAGAATGTGGCTTGCCGGGCCGTCTTCCCGTATGGGCTGCCCGCCCGGCTGTTTGCGCCGCAGGGTACGGATGATGGCGGGGCCGAACAGAAAACTGAGGAACAGAGATGTCATCAAGGCGCCACCGGTCCGGAACGTCAGATAGCGGAACAGATTAAACAATGCATATTCATTCGCCATCGGAAAGAGGAGATTATACAGCATCCCAGTCATCCTCCCGTTCCGGTGCCTGATCGGCCAGGCCCCCGAATTTTCCGTCCATCCTTTCCAGCCCCAATAGCGCCTTCACAATTTTACCCATGCCGCTGCTGTAGGATCCTTTCACCACTACAATGTCACCCGCCCGCAATTCCTCACGCAGCGGCGCAATCAGCGCCCCGGAACTGTCCGCGTGCGCACCGCGCAAATTTACCGGCAATGCGTCGTGCAACATCCGCATCTGCGGTCCAGCGGTAAAGGTCAGTTGCACACGGCCATTATCAATCCACTGCGCCAGATCGCGGTGATAGCGGGCGGTATCCCCGCCCAACTCGACCATGTCTCCCAGTACCGCAATCCTGCGCCCACGCCCTTCGATCGCCAGTGCGGAAAGATTCGACAGCGCCGCCTGCATGGAAGCCGGGTTGGCGTTATAGCTTTCATCGATCAGCGTGTAATGGGCGCCGGCAATCGGAAGATAATGACGCCGCCCGCGCCCATCGAGCGGACTCATGCCCGCCAACGCAATGCAGGCCAGCGCCAGATCACCGCCCAACACCCGAATGGCGGCTAACACCGCCAGGCTGTTCATAACCCAATGCTCGCCGGAAAATCCGATTTTGTAGGTCAGCGGCTGACCACAAATTTCCGCATACACGCACGAGCAATCGGCATGGTGCACCGCCTTGACTAGACGCGCCGCAGCGCCCGGGGAACTGCCAAACCCCACCACCTGCGCCGCCCCCGCGTCCTGCGCAAGGCCCGCCATCAGTTCATAATGATCGCTGTCCTGATTGATAATGGCCACGCCGCCAGGCTCCAGCCCCAGAAAAATCTCTGCTTTGGCGTCAGCAATGTCCGCCAGCGACTTGAAATTCCCGATATGAGCGGGGGCTATGGTAGTGACGATGGCGGCATGCGGGCGTACAAATTTTGTAAGCGGGGTTATTTCACCGGAATGATTCATGCCAATTTCGAACACGCCAAATTCCGTTGTGCGCGGCATTCTGGCAAGGCTAAGTGGCACACCCCACAAATTATTGTAGGACGCCTCGGATGCGTGGCACCGCGCCTGCCGTCCAAGCGCGCTGCGCAGCATTTCCTTGCTACCGGTTTTGCCCGCGCTTCCGGTAACAGCTATAATCCTGGCGCCGGTGCGGGCGCGCGCAGCCATGCCCAACGCTTCAAGCCCTGCCTGCGTATCCTTGACCAGCAATAGAGGCGCGTCCGCAGGCACACCTTCGGGCACATGATCCACCAGGGCGGCTGCCGCGCCGCG
>SHWM01000077.1 GCA_009693835.1 Alphaproteobacteria bacterium | reverse complement strand
GACCGTTCATGTTATGCGTCAGCTGACGGAAACCATCTTCAATCATTTCGCAATATTGCGCCGTCTTGTCCTCCGCCACGCGAAGATGAAGCCTAAGTTCCTTGAAAGCCGCCGCATATTGGTCCCGTGTCCAGAAATGACTGACATGCTCGTCGGCCTCATTCCATGCGGCGATATGCGGACTACCCTTACCCGGATCGGTCACAATATAATCCATGATGCAAAACTGGCCGTCTTTCTTGAAAGCGGATTTCACCGGCCGTAACATCTGCTGCTTGTCCTCTAACAGGCGCAGAGCGTCCTTGGAGAAGAAGCAGTCGATCTTGCGCACCTGATTTGGCGTGTTAACGGGATCAAAATGGGTAACGGGAACCTTGCGTCCCATGCCGTGCATGATGGACTGCTCCATGCCTGCGGCGGCAATTTCGGCTTCCCATTCCAGAGCCGTCACCCAGATCCCGAAGGCCTCATTAATGGCGCGTGCGGGGCATCCAAGCCCTGCGCCAAGATCCAGCATGCTCATCTTTGGCGTCAGCCGCAGCAGCACCGCCAGAGCGCTGATGAATTCGGGGGCCCGGCGTGAGACAGCCCTCGCCCCAAAGCGCCTGAGACACAATAAGGCGTGCAGAAACATTCTGTTTCTTTACATTCGGCGATTCCACCCTGCGGGTAGGGAGTTGGGTATTCAGCGCCCAGGCCGCCGCAGTTTCATCGGCCGCCGGTCCCCGCCACCAGTCCAGAAACCGGCTTCGAACCTCGCCTGTCAGGGGCAACGGGAAATCACTATTGCCGTTCCACCAGTCGACAAGCCTGACCTTCAGCGCCGCGCCCGAATGGGGACGAACATCCTCAATATGCTCCATCCGTCATCGTCCCAGCCCCCGTTAATCCCACCCATATCAAAAAGTGTATTATAACTTTTACATATACCAGACATATATTATGCCGCTTAATGTTGAGTTAATGGAAAGCGGCGGGGCACGTGGCGGCAGGCGGATCAGCAGAAATACAGACAAATTGCTTAACTCCCACGAAGGGGATAGGTTCCGTCCTTCCTGAACAGCAATATTTCATGGTTATTAATGTCTTACTCCCCAGACGTGGTGATCCCGCGGCCGGCCCTGTATGCCGGGATGGTGCTGGCGCTGTGTTTTCTTCTTTCCATGCTGGCGGCAGGCATGAACCTCTCATTTTCGGTATTTCTTCTGCCGCTGGAAAAGACGCTGTCCGCCGGGCGGGGAACGGTTTCCAGTATCGTCTCCGTCGCGCTGCTGATTGGGGGGCTGATGTCCCCCATTACCGGCACCCTGATGGAAAGGCTGGGCCCGCGTGTACTCTATCCTGCGGGACTGGCCCTGTTCGCCTGCGCCTTCGCCGCCGCGTCCTTCGCGCAGAATATATATATGCTTTATCTGACGCTGGGCGTCATGGCGGGGGTGGCCATTTCCTGCCTTGGGCCCGTTACCGCTGTTGTGTTGATCAACCGGTGGTTCTATGCGCGGATGGGAACGGCAATGGGTGTGATTCATTCCGCCAGCGGAGTGGGCACATTGATCGTCTCGCCCACGGCCGCCTTGCTGATCGCAAATTATGACTGGCGTACCGCCTACCAGGTTTACGCCATCATACTGGCAGTGCTGATTCCATTTATATTTTTCATGCCGTGGCAGAAAATCAGAGCCGGACATCCCGCCTTCCGGCAGTTTCATGGCGGGAAAAACGATCCAAAATCGGAGGTGGAGGCAGACGCCTGGACGCTGAAACGCGCCGTGCGCGTGATGCCGTTCTGGGGCATGGCGGCGGCGTTTTTTTTCACAGGCGCGGGCGTTATCGCCATCATCATCCATTCCGTCAGCTTCATGATCGAATCCGGTGTCGATCCAGTGCACGCGGCGGCGGCGTTCGGGTTCATCGGCCTGCTCAGCCCCATAGGCGTTATCGGCTTTGGAACACTGGGCGACCGTATTGGCCCCCGCCGCGCGGTATTATTGAGCCATGTACTAAGCCTGACTGCGGTTCTTGCCCTGTTTTTGATCAAATATTACCCATCCCCCATCGCCATTCCCTTACTGGTTTTCAGTATTGGCCTGTCCATGGGCGCGCGCGGACCTACGGTATCAACAATGGCCGCACGAATTTTCAGTGGACCCAATTTTGGCCGGATTTATGGAACCATCAGCATGGCCGGCGGGGTCGGTTCCGCCCTTGGCTCATGGATGGGCGGACTGTTGCAGGATATATTCCACACCTCTGACGCCCTGCTGATATTTTCCACAATAATGATATTGTTCAGTGTATCGCCATTCGGCCTGATCCGGGCGCTCCGCCGGTAATAGGATATATATGACAAAACTCGGTGTCCTCGATCAATCTCCCATCCGCGATGGCGGCAGTGCTGCGCAGGCGCTGGGCGAGACAGTCGCATTGGCGAAGGCGTGCGAAAGCTTTGGCTATCATCGCTACTGGGTGGCCGAACATCACAACACCACCAGTTTCGCGGGCTCGGCGCCGGAAATCCTGATCGGCAAGATAGCGGGTGAAACAAAACATATCCGTGTCGGCGCGGGCGGCGTGATGATGCCGCATTACAGCCCTCTGAAGGTGGCGGAATGTTTCAAGATGCTGGAGGCGCTCTATCCCGGCCGGATTGATCTGGGACTGGGCCGCGCGCCCGGCACCGATCCGCGCACCACCGCCGCACTGCAACCAGGCCCCAAGGCCTATCCGATCGAAGTGTTCCCGCAGCAGATTGAACTGCTCCAGCAATTTCTGGCCGATGATTTTCCGCCCGATCATCCCTACCAGGGCATTCACGCCATGCCGCTGGGCCCAACGCAACCGGAGCCCTGGATACTGGGTTCCAGCGTTCAGGGCGCGCTCTACGCCGCCCAATTTGGCCTGCCCTATTGTCACGCGCATTTCATAACGCCGGAAGCATCCGAACAATCGGTGGACGCCTATCGCAGGAACTTCAAACCCTCGACAAAATTGGCGGAACCATATGTGGCGTTGGGCGTCAATGTTCTGGCGGCGGAAACGGCCGAGCTGGCGCGCCATCTGGTCAAGCCGCGCAATCTGTGGGTGACGCAATTATATCTGGGATCGCGGGGGGCCTTCATCAGCCCCGAACAGGTGGACGCGCACAGCTTTACAGTGGCGGAAAGCAGGATGTACGAAACGATCCAGCGGCGCGGCGTTACAGGGACCGGACCCGAGTGCGCGGACCGGCTGCGCGCGCTCGGCGCCCGTCATGGCTCCGACGAATTTATCCTGCTTACGATCACCTATGGCCATGCCGAGCGGGTGCGGTCTTATGAACTGATCGCCCAGGCGTTCGGAGTGAAGGCCGTTTAAGCCTTCGCGCTGGGACGCGCCGAAACCTCACCATGCCAGCGTTTAAGGTGTTTCATGTCGTCTGGAACTTTTACTGCACCCGTGGCCGCGCCAAAATCAATAGAGACCATCGTAGTAATATCCGCGACGGTGAATTCATTCCCCGCCACGAATTGACGCCCGCCCAATTCCGCATCTAAAATTTTCATCGCCGCCAGCGCACGCGCACGGCACGTCTCGGCCCATGCGGTATTCTGATTCGACTCCAGCCCCTTGCCGAACTCGGTGCCATGGCGGAAAGCGTTGGCGATCGGAAACAGCAGTTCATACTCCGCCGACCGTTGCCACATTTCGACAAAGGCATGCTCTTCACGGTTGCGCCCAAACAGCGGGGGCGAGGGTTTTAGCTCCTCGATATATCTGCAGATCGCCATGGATTCGGCCAGTGTCCTGCCATCATCCAGTTCCAGCACCGGCACGCGGGCAAACGGATTTTTGGCGAGGAAGCCAGGCGCCTTGTGTTCCCCCTTGAACAGGTTCACCTGCTCGCAGGGAATGCTGAAGTTTTTTTCCGCGAGATACACCCGCACCCGCCGCGGATTGGGCGCTGCCTTGAATTCATACAGTTTCATCGGGTTTTCCTTTTGTCATGGTTGTTTTGTCACAGCCGCTATCGTCATTTCAAATGAGTCATTGATTGATCAATCCAATGATGGCGCCCGTCATCAAAGTGGCGAGTGTGCCAGCCAGAATGGAGCGCATGCCCAGCTGCACGATCTCCGCCCGGCGTTCCGGCGCCAGGGCCGACAGGCCGCCGATCATGATCCCCAGACTGCCAAAATTGGCGAAGCCGCACAAGGCGTACAGCATGATGAGACGGCTGCGCGCGCTTAAATCTGCACCGCCCGCGCCGGCAAGATCTATGTAAGCGATGAATTCATTCAATATGGTTTTCGTGCCCATCAGGGCGCCTGCGGCAGAGGCCTCATTCATCGGAATGCCGATCAGCCACATCAGGGGCGCAAACGCCCAGCCCAAAATACGCTGCGCCGTCAATGGCGCGCCGAACGCATCCGGCAATGCGCCCAGCCCCAGATTGACCAGCGCCATCAGCGCCACCAGCACAATCAGCATGGCGATAACGCCCACAAGCAAACTAACCCCCTGCTGCGTGCCTGATGCGATGGCGTCCATGGCGCTGGCGTATTTTACGGATGCGAAATGACGCGTCTCTGTTGGCTGGGAGGTTTCCGGAATCATCGTCTGGGCAATGAGAATGGCGGCGGGCAAAGAGATGACCGACGCCGCCAGTATATGCCCAAGCGCGCCAGGAATGACGGGTTCCAGAAATCCCGCATAAAGGATCATCACGGTGCCGGCGACGGTCGCCATGCCGCCGGTCATCACCACAAACATTTCACTGCGAGTCAGCAGGGGCATGTAAGGACGGATCAACAGTGGCGCCTCAACCATGCCGGTAAAAATATTCGCAGCGGATGAAAGCCCTACAGCCCCGCCAATGCCCAAAACACGCTGCAGCATCCACGAAAATGCTCCAATGACGGCGGGAAGAACCCGCCAGTGCCACAGCAAGGCGGAGAGTGCGGAGATAACAAGGATAAGCGGCAGCGCCTGAAACCCCAGAATGAAAGAAGCGCCTGCGTTGCGGATTTCATATGGGGCACCGCCGCCGCCCAGATAGCCGAACACGAACGCCGTGCCCGCACGGGTGGCGCCAGACAGCGCGTCCACCGCGCCATTCAGCGCCATCAGCCCCCTCCAGACGGGCGGCACGCGTAGCAGCAACAGCGCCAACACCAATTGCAGAACCAGGGCCACGAGAACGTTGCGCCAGTTTACAGCGCGTCGATGCTCACTGAGGGCCCAGGCGATCGCAATCAGGACCGCGAGCCCTAAAATTCCCTGATATATGGCCGTTCCCCCCTGAATTCGCGCGATGCTTGACCTGTTGGCCTGCGTGGGGCAAAGAATAATCCATCTCAACAACAAAATCTTGCCTCTCAGCAGAAAAGGAGCCTTCCATGACAATCCGGTTCGACGGAAAAGTTGCAATCATAACGGGTGCAGGCGGCGGCATAGGCCGTTGCCACGCCCTCGAGCTGGCGAAACGCGGTGCCAGGGTCGTCGTCAATGATCTGGGCGGCAACGTGGATGGCACAGGCGGCTCCAGTGCCGCCGCTGAAAAGGTGGTTGCTGAAATAAAGACCGCAGGCGGCCAGGCCATCGCCAATGGCGCCAGCGTGACCGATCTGAAGGGCGTGGATCATCTGGTTCAACAAACAATGGACGCCTATGGCCGCATTGATATGCTGGTCAACAATGCGGGCATCCTGCGGGATAAAAGTTTCTCGAAACTGTCGATGGAAGATTTCAGGCTGGTCGTTGACGTGCATCTGATGGGCGCGGCCTATGTCACCAAGGCTGTCTGGCCGGTCATGATAGAGCAGAATTATGGCCGCATCGTCATGGTGACCTCGGCGAGCGGGCTGTTCGGCAATTTCGGTCAGACCAATTATGGCGCGGCAAAGACTGGCCAAGTAGGCCTGATGACCGTGCTGAAGCAGGAAGGCCGCAAATATAATATCAGGGTCAACACCCTGGCCCCCATCGCCGCCACCCGCATGACCGAAGCCATCATGCCCCCGAAGGCGCTGGAGGCGCTGAAGCCGGAACTGGTCACTCCGGCCGTGCTATTCATGCTGAGCGAGGATGCGCCCAATGGCGTGATCATGACCGCGGGTGCGGGTTTCTATGCCTCGGTTAAAATCATTGAATCAGAAGGCATGGTCATCCCGGGCGCCGTCACGGTGGACGATATCGCCGCCAACTGGGACAAAATCAATGATTTCAGCAAACATGTCAGCTACGAAGGCACCCCGGAAGCCACAGCCCGGGTGTTTTCGCTGCTGAAACTCTGAATGGCGCCATCCGCATAGAGCAATATGTCATTAGGTTGAACCAGTAGGGTTCTACCTAATGACATATTGCTCTATATTTTAATGGCTCTAGCCTCATGAAAAAGGCCCCGGTTTCCGGGGCCTTTTTTGTATCAAAATTTACCTGCCAGAAATCAGTGCACGCGGGAAATCGCGCGCGCCTCTTCTTCTGTCAATGGCGGACGCTTCAGCGGCCAAAGATGCTCCAGCACCGCGACCATGGCAGGCAGCAATGTGATCGCGCCAATCATGTTGACGATAAACATGAAGGTCAGCAGCAGGCCCATATCCGCCTGGAATTTCAGTTCCGAGAATATCCAGGTGGAAACGCCGATGGCCAGTGTGCCGCCGGTAAACATGGTGGCCGATCCCACATCGTTCAATGCCTGCAGATAGGCCTCGTGAGGGGTGACCCCCATGCGCATATAGCGCTGCATCCGGTTATATTCATAGATACCGTAATCAACGCCAATACCCACGGCAATCGCCAGCACCGGCAGGGTCGATATTTTCAGACCGATTCCTGCGCTATTCAGGAACCAGTTGCCGATGATAGTGGAAAGCACAAGCGGCACCACGCAACAGATGGCGCCACGCCATTCGCGATAGACGAATATCACCAGCATCATGACCACGGCGTAGACGTAAAGCAGCATCGGAATTTCCGAATGCTCCACCACCTGGTTGGTGGCCGAGACAATCGTCACATTGCCGGTGCCAATACGCAGTTTCATATCGTCAAACTGATTGACCGGGTTGGCGATAAAATCTTCCGCCTCCTTTATTACCCGCTTTACCGTCTCCGCCTTAGTGTCCGCCAGATAGACATGGGTCGGCAGGACCGAGCATTGCGTATCCAGCAGGCCGGTGCCACTTTCTATGCCCGAGGTCGCCTGGGCCAGGGCGCTGTTGGCGCGTGGCAGGGCTTTCATTTTCAGATGCCCTTCCTGCCACAGCGAGTTGGCGTTTTTGGCAATTACCGTGAGGCCAATGGTCGACACCACGCCCGGCACATTCCTCATGTCCCATGCCAGCCGGTCGAGAAAGTCCATCACGCCATAATCGATACAGGCCGCCTTCGGCGTCTCGGCTATGATCGTCAGCACATTCAGGCCCAGCCCAAAGTTCTCCGCAATGAAACGGCTGTCCATGTTGTAGCGGGAATCCGGCTTCAATTCGCCCGCACCCGCATGCACATCGCCGATCTGGCGTTTGGAACCCTGGGCAAATCCGTAAATTCCCAACACCACACAAAAGCCAATGAAGATAAAGGCGTTTCGCGGGATGGCGATCCTGGCAAGGTACGGCCACGCGCGGGCGCGCGTGTCCATGACTTTTTTCACCTTCGCGCCATATTCCTTGCCCGGCGCAATATAGGACACGAGCAAGGGCAGCATGATGAGGTTGGAAATAATCTTGAGACCCACGCCAATCGAGGCTGTGACCGCCAGTTCCTGAATCATGCCTATGGGAATGATATAAAGCGTTCCAAACCCGGCAAGGCACGTCATCAGGGCGACAGACCCAGGGCGCAGCAGGAACGAGAAGGTGACGCGGGCGGCTTTTTCCTTGTCGAGGCCAGCGGCAATTTCAGCGCCCACCATATTGATCTGTTGCACCCCGTGGCTGACGCCAATGGCGAACACCAGGAAAGGCACCAGAACAGCAAGGGGGTCAAGCCCGAATCCCATAAGGTTGAGTAAACCGAATTGCCAGGTCAGCGAGCATAGCGAGGCGGACACGGTTACGATGGTTAGACGTACCGAACGGCAATAGAGCCACAGCATGATGCAGGTGAGCACAAAGGCCACGGCAAAAAATGTTACCACGCTTTTGGCGCCGTCGGCGATGTCGCCCGTCAGTTTGGCAAAGCCTATGATTTTTATGTCAAAATCATCAGAGACATATTTTTTCCGGATTTCATTTTCAAGTTTGTAGGCGACCTCGAAATAATCCAGGCGCTTTTTGGTCTCAGGATTGATATCAAGTAGTTCGGCCCTGATCATCGCCGATCTGAAATTCTTGGCCACAAGCCGGCCGACCAGTTCCGCGCGAAGCGTATTGTTAATGACCTGTTCTATGCCCGCCGGGGTGGGCCGGAACCTTGCCGGAATAACGTCGCCCGCCTCAAGACCTTCCTCCGTGACCGCAATAAAGCGCGTATTGGGTGTCCAGAGCGATGTCACCGTGTGGCGGGCCACCCCGGGAATGAAGAAAATATCGTCGGAGACCTTTTTCAGCGTTTGAAGAAATTCCGGCGTCCAGATTTCGCCCTTCTTGGACTCCAGCACCACCAGGATACGGTTTCCGCCGCCAAACGCCTCGGAATATTGGAAAAATGTATTGATATATTCATGGCCGATTGGAAGCATTTTCCGGAAGCCCGCATCCATGCGCAGGCCGGTCGCGAAATAGCCCATCACAATTGTCAGAAGGAATAGTGTGGACAGTATTACCGCCTTAAAGCGGAACACAAAATTCTCAATGTCTTTCACTATTTTCCTCCCGGCGCGCGTCCGGAATCCGGCATTGTCTGCCAGTTCCTCTGGATGCAGATTATTCTTATGATGTCACGGGCACGCCAAGTTCAATCCCGCCAAGGCAGACCCCGACCTGTGAAGCCCACACTTATCCGGAAAAAATCGGCATTTGCAAGCATAACTGTTGCTCGCATGCGCACAAAACCTGGCCACATTTTTGACGTAATTTGCAGGGGCCGCCCGCAGCCCATCACAAGGGCCTTGACTTTCCATCTGCCAACCGCGATCACCACTATCCATATTTAACACGACAGGACCGGGAGGAACAAAATGGCAAACATGGTGCCTCTGGAAGACGGCTATATGATCATTCCGGAAAATCCGGAACTGCCGTGTAAATTGATTGGCTCTTACAGCAAGACCGCCAACAAGACCTATTTTCCCATCCGTAAATTATGCCCGGTCACATCCGAACCGGTTGAAACCGTTGAACTGTCTCCAGTGGGCGAGTTGTATTCCTGGTCGTTCATCATGATGCCTAAAATGGGAAGCCGCGAAAAGGTGCCCGGATACGGCGTAGGCCAGATCGACCTGCCCGAGGGGGTGCGCATTCAGGCCCCGATTGACGGTAAAATGGGCGACTGGAAGATCGGGATGAAAATGCGCCTGGCGCCCAATCCCGTCGTCACCGATGAGGACGGAACCCAATATTGCAGTTTCAAATTCGTCCCTGCCTAGGAGAATAAAACAATGAATAGAGACGTTTATGTTATTGGCGTGGGGATGCACCGGTTTTCCAAGGACCGTATAGCCAAGGGCGATCTGTATTTCACCGCCGCCAGGGAAGCCCTCAGTGACGCCGGCATTAAATTCCGCGATGTGGGGTCGTTGTATAATGGTTATATCGGCGGGGGGATGACCGAAGGGCTTGGTTTCGCCAAGGATCTGGGCCTGACCGGCGTACCCATCACACATGTGGAAAATGCCTCCGCCACCGGCTCCTCGGCGTTCCGCGAGGCCGTTTGGGCTGTGTCCGGCGGACAGACCGACGTCGCCATGGCTGTGGGATATGACGATATGCGCCAGATGGGCAGCCCTCTGTCGTCAAACCAGGGCGGCAAGAAAAAATTACCCTCGATGGAAAATATGCTATTGCCCGCCGGTTTTTTTGCCATGTGGGCGCAACGCCGGATGCATGAAAACGGCACCACGGTCGAGACCTTTGCCAAAGTCGCCGCCAAGAACTGGAACCATGCGCGCCACAACCCCATGGCGCAACGGCGCGCCGACCACGAAGTAACCATAGAGGAAGTGCTGGCGTCTGACATGGTCGCCTATCCGCACACCGCCATGATGGCCTGCGCCAGCGGCGCCGGGGCCGCCAGCGCCATTGTCGCGACAGAAGCCTGGGCGAAAAAATATGCAAACGGCCGTCCGATGATCAAGGTTCTGGCTTCACAGTCTCAGTCGGAACATTATGGCGATGGCCATATATTCATGGGCGCCATTGTCGGCCCGTCCTATTCAACCGAAATCACCGGCCGCCTGGCGTTTGAAGAGGCGGGCCTGGGGCCCAAGGATGTCGATTTCGTGCACGTGCATGACGCCTTCCCGATTGAGGAGTTGATGTATTATGAACTGCTCGGCTTTTGCGGCCCTGGCGAAGGCGACCGGATGCTGGCCGATGGCGACACGGCGCTGGGCGGCAAGGTTCCGTTTTCACCGGATGGCGGCCTGATCGCGCGGGGCCATCCGGGCGGACCAACCGGACTGGCGCAGGTGTGGGACACCACCCGGCAGTTGCGGGGCGAGCAGGGAAAATTCCAGGTCGAGGGCGCCCGCACCGGCCTCGTGCACATGATGGGCGCGGGATCAATCTGCATCGTGCACCTTCTGCAGCGCGCCTAGACCATGTTCGGATCAGACGGAACCGCCCCTGGCGATCCCGTCTGATCCGAGCATGGTCTATGTTATAATGTAGAGCTATTTTCCCTTTATGATTGAACCCACTGGTTCAATCATAAAGGGAATTGCTCTAGACGGCGGACGTCATTGAATAAAAAAGGCCGGGTTCCCCCGGCCTTTTTTATTTGGTCCGCACCCGGATTAATGGGCGCGGAAAATTGCGCTGGATTAATGGGCGCTCATCGCCTCGCGGGTTTCCTCCTCGGTCAGCGGCGTGCGCTTCAACGGCATGATATATTCAAGGAATGCAACCATGGCCGGAAGCAGGGTCACCGCGCCCACCATGTTGACGATAAACATGAAGGTCAGCAGCAGGCCCATGTCCGCCTGGAATTTCAGTTCCGAGAATATCCAGGTGGACACGCCGATCGCCAGTGTGCCGCCGGTAAAGATGGTGGCCGATCCCACATCGTTAAGCGCGCCCAGAAACGCCTCATAGGGGCCCCTGCCCATGCGCAGGTAAAGGTGCATCCGGTTATACTCATAAATGCCATAATCGATGCCAATACCCACCGCAATCGCCAGCACCGGCATGGTGGAAATCTTAAGGCCGATACCGGCGCCGGTGATAAACCAGTTGCCGATGATCGTCGACAGGATGAGCGGCACGACAAGACAGACAGCGCCACGCCATTCGCGATATACCAGAATCACCAGCCCCATGACGACACCATAGACATAGAGCAGCATCGGGATTTCAGATTCCTCGACCTCCTGATTGGTCGCCGCGACAATGGTGACATTACCCGTGCCAATCCGCAACTTGACATCATCCGACTGATTTGCCGGATCCTCGATGAATTTTTCAATCGCCGCGACGGCGGTTTTCACGGTTTTTGCCTTGGTGTCGGTGAGATAAATCTGCGTCGGCAAAATCGTGCACTGTGCGTCAAGCAACCCGGATGCAGTTTCAGTCTGGTTTGTTGCCTGCGATATGGCGCTGCTGGAACGCGGCAGGCCCTGCGCTTTAAGGTGCCCCTCCGCCCACAGCGCGTTGCCAGTTTTAGCTATCCCGGTCAGGCTTTGGGTCGTTTCAACACCTGGAACATTCCTCATTTGCCAGGAAAAGCGATCGAGAAAATCCATGATGCTGAAATCAACGCAGGCGGATTTTGGGGTTTCGGCGATAACAGTAAGGACATTCAGGCCAAGCGCAAAATTGCTGGCGATGAACTGGCTGTCCGTATTATAGCGCGATTCAGGCCGCAGTTCGCCAGCCCCGGCATGCACATCGCCAATCTGGCGATCCGCGCCCCCATATATGCCAATTACACCCAGGATCACGCAAAGTCCGATGAAGATCATGGCATTGCGCGGCATGGCAATTCTGGCCAGATAAGGCCAGAATTTGGCGCGCGCGGCCACGGCCCTATTCACTTTTTCGGCATAGTTCGCACCCGGCGAGATATATGAAAACAGCAGCGGCAGCATGATCATGTTGGAGATGATTTTCAGGCCGACACCAATGGACGCCGTGATCGACAATTCCTGAATCATGCCAATTGGAATAATGTATAACGTCGCAAAACCTGTCAGGACGGTCAATAACGCCACCGAACCGGGCCGCAGCAGGAACGAAAAAGTCACACGGGCTGCTACTTCCTTTGCAAGGCCGGAAGCAACCTCCGCGCCAAACCGGTTCACCTGCTGCACACCATGACTGACGCCAATGGCAAAGACCAGAAAGGGGACCAGAACGGATAACGGGTCAAGGCCGAAGCCCATCAGGTTAAGCAGACCGAATTGCCAGGTCAGCGAGCACAGCGAGGCGGACACCGTCACCATCGTCAACAGCCATGAACGGCAATACAGCCACAACATGAAGCAGGTCAGCGCAAAGGCAACAATGAAAAACTCCACCACATTTCTTGCGCCCGCGGCAACATCGCCGGTAAATTTGGCAAATCCGACAATTTTAACATCGATATCGTCCGAAATATATTTAGCCCGGATAGTTTTTTCCAGCTTGTCCGCGACATCAAAGAAATTAAGCCGCTTTCTTGTCACCGGGTCGAAATCGAGCAGTTCTGCACGGATCAATGCAGATTTGAAGTTAGTCGCCACCAGGCGGCCTTTCAGGCTTGCGCGCAGGGTATTCGCTATGACTTTATTAACGCCTTCGGTCGTCGGTGTGTAGTTAGCGGGGATCACGTCACCCGCCTCCAGACCTTCTTCTGTTACGCCCAGATAGCGTGTATTAGGCGTCCATAGCGACGTCACCGTGTGGCGCGCCACGCCGGGTATAAAGAAAAGGTCGTCCGTGGCTTTTTTCAGGATTTGGAGAAATTCCGGAGTCCATATTTCGCCTTTTTTGGCCTCAAGCACGACAATAACGCGATTGCCGCCGCCAAAGGCGCCTGAATATTGCATGAACGTGTCAATATACGGATGCCCGACCGGGAGCATTTTCAGATAACCCGCATCCATCGTCAGTCTCGATGCTGCAAAGCCCATGACTACTGTCAACACGGCAAGCACCGACAGGATAATGGCGCGGTAACCGAATACCAAATTCTCAATCTGCTGCATTGTTTCCCCTCTGATACAACGGCCGTCCAGTTTTACATTCTGGATCGGATAACCTCGGCTTCTTATTATGTCCGGCAACTCG
>SHWM01000076.1 GCA_009693835.1 Alphaproteobacteria bacterium | reverse complement strand
CAGATCGGCAGCTTCGGATTCATATGCAGAATTGATTTCAGCGGCTTGCCCACTCCCATGGCGCCCGGGCCGGTGTAGGGCAGCGAGATCTCCTTGCCCTGATGCGTCACCGGTTCAGCGCGGTCTCGGATTTTCTGCATGATCTGGACATAGTCGCGGATGCGCCAATAGGGCTTGCCCCACGGCTGGCCATACCAGCCTTCCACGATCTGGGGACCGGACACGCCCAGCCCCAGAATGAAGCGGTTGCCGCCGGCCAGATCGTCAATGGTTGCCGCCGTCATCATCGTGGCGGCGGGGCTGCGCGCGGCAAGCTGGATAATGCCGGTGCCGAGCCGGATGCGTTTGGTTACGGCGGCCAGAAACGCCAGCGGGCTGAACGCGTCCGAGCCATAGGCCTCGGCGGTCCAGACGGAATCATAGCCCAGCGCCTCGGCGCGCTGCACCCGCTCCACCGGCAAATTCATCCGCTCGCCGGAATAGCCCAACATCAGTCCCAGTTTCATGGCCGTCTCCCCTGTCTGTATGCCTGCAAAGCTTTGCAGACAGGTTAGCCGGGCAGATACGCCGCCCGCAAGTCTAAAGGCGGAGGCGGGGGTAAATCGTCAGAGACGCCGGGAACGGAAAAGCAGCAGGAGGGATCAACCCCCCGTCACCGACATGTGGCGGGCGACCGCGGGCTTTTGGCCGCGGCGGTCGATGATGAAATCATGGCCCTTTGGTTTGCGGCCTATGGCTTCATCCAGCGCCGCCATCAGGTGCGCATCACCCGCGCCTTCCTGCGCATCCCGGCGCAGGGGGGTGCGCAGATCGGCGGCGTCGTCCTGGCCCAGGCACATATATAGAGTGCCGGTGCAGGTCAGGCGCACCCGGTTGCAGGATTCACAGAAATTATGCGTCAGCGGCGTGATCATGCCCAGCCTGCCGCCGGTTTCCGCCACCCGCATATAGCGCGCCGGCCCGCCGGTGCGATGCGCCAGCGGCTCGAGTGTGAAGTGCGTCGCCAGTTCAGTTCTTACCTGCGACAATGGCAGATATTGATCGGTGCGGTCGCCGTCAATATCGCCCAGCGGCATGGTCTCGATCAGCGTCAGACCCATGCCCCGGCCATGCGCCCAGCGGATCATGTCCGGAATTTCATCGCCGTTCAGGTCTTTCAGCGCCACCATATTGATCTTGACCTGCAGGCCCGCCTCCTGCGCCGCGTCGATGCCGCGCAGCACCTGATCCAGTTTTCCCCAGCGGGTGATCTTCTGGAATTTGTCCGCGTCCAGACTGTCGAGCGAAATATTCACCCGCCGGACACCGCAGGCATAAAGCTCGCGCGCATATTTCGGCATCTGCGTGCCATTGCTGGTCAGCGTCAGTTCTTGTAATGCGCCGCTGTCCAGATGCCGCGACAGACGCCGGAACAGCCATAGAATGTCGCGCCGCACCAGCGGCTCACCCCCGGTGAGGCGCAGCCTGTCAACCCCGCGGGCTACAAAGGCGCTGCACATCCGGTCCAGTTCTTCAAGGCTCAACAGGTCGCGCTTGGGCAGGAATGTCATATCCTCGGACATGCAATAGACACAGCGGAAATCGCAGCGGTCGGTGACCGACACCCGCAAATAACTGACATGACGCCCGAACGGGTCGATCAGTGGCGCATCCGCGCCCGGTTTGTTCATCTGCATATCCATGCCGCATATATATAGGGTTTTTTGCCCAATATCGCTTTATATTTACGCCCATGTCCGCACGTTACGTCCTCGCTATAGATCAGGGCACCACCAGCAGCCGCGCCGTGCTGTTCGATGAAAATGCCCGCCCGGCCGGCATGGCGCAGCGTGAATTGCCGCAAATCTTTCCCCGGCCCGGATGGGTGGAGCATGACGCGCAACGCATCTGGGAAGACGTACTGGCCGTGTGCCAGCAGGTTATCCGGAAAAACGGCGTTAATCCGGCGCAGATTGCCGCCATCGGCATTACCAATCAGCGTGAAACCACACTGTTATGGGACCGTAAGACCGGTGTTCCTGTGCATAATGCGATTGTGTGGCAGGACCGGCGCACGGCGGAACTGTGCGCCGATCTGAAAGCCGCTGGCCATGAGGAAATGGTGCGATCACATAGCGGGCTGCTGCTGGACCCGTATTTTTCCGCCAGCAAACTCAAATGGCTGCTGGATAACGTTCCAGGCGCGCGCGAGCGGGCCAGGCGCGGCGAGCTGGCGTTTGGCACCCTCGATTGCTGGCTGATCTGGAATCTGACGGACGGCGCGGTGCATGCGACGGATGCGACCAACGCCAGCCGCACCATGCTTTTCAACATCGAGACAGGCCGGTGGGACGACCGGCTGCTCTATCTGTTCGGGATACCGCGTCAGGTCCTGCCCGAGGTGCGCGGCAGCGACGGCGATTATGGTCAGTGCAAGGATGAGTTTTTTGGAACGCCCATTCCCATTTGCGGTGTCGCCGGGGACCAGCAGGCGGCGCTGATCGGCCAGGCCTGCCTGCAGGAGGGCATGCTGAAGGCAACCTATGGCACCGGCTGCTTTGCGATGCTGAATACCGGAGACAGGCGCGTGGCGTCAGCGAACCGGCTACTGACCACACCGGCCTATCGCATCGGTGGAAAAACGATGTTTGCCCTGGAAGGCAGCATCTTCATGGCGGGCGCTACCATGCAGTGGCTGCGTGATGGGGCGCGCATGCTAGAGCATACCAGCGACAGTCAGGCCCTGGCCGAACAGGCCAATCCCGAGGCGCGGATATATCTGGTGCCAGCCTTTACCGGGCTCGGTGCGCCCTGGTGGGATGCGGATGCGCGCGGCGCCATTCTGGGCTTGACGCGCGACACCGGGGTGGCTGAAATTGTGCGCGCCGGGCTGGAGGCAGTGGGCTATCAGACCCGCGATCTGTTGCGGGCGATGGCCGCAGATATTGCAAAAACAGGCGCTGTCATGCCGGTGGTTTTACGGGTTGATGGCGGCATGGCGGCGAACGGCTGGGCCATGCAATTTCTCAGCAATATGACGGGCCTGCCCGTGGAACGCGCGGCTATCGCGGAAACCACCGCGCTGGGTGCGGCGATCCTGGCTGGCGTGCAGTGCGGTCTCTATTCCTCTCACGAGGCAATGGCGGCAAACTGGCGCTCGGACCACCGCTTTGAACCATTGATGTCAGTGGACGAACGGGAGGAGCGCTATGCCGGGTGGCGCGATGCGGTGGGGCGAATTCGTTCGCCAAATTGAGTCTGAGCAGCTTATTTAGTGTTCAGGAATGTTTCGATTTCAATTCCAGCCTGCTTAAGGATGGCGCGCAATGTACCCTCAGGCAGATCGCCCGGATGATTGGGGATGGTGGTGTATCGATTAATTTTCGGGTGGAACCACATTTCGTGCGAACCGGCAGCCTGTCGATTAAATTCAAAACCCAATTTCTTTAATCGTCTAACGGTTTCGCGATAGTTGAATCCCGCAAGTCTACCCATAGCATAAGAATCCCATAAAATTAAGTACTTACAGGCATTCCATCATCTGTTCCGCACATTGTCACGCTGCAATCTGTTCACCTTTGAACATGACGCGAAAAGATATTTCCGTATTAAATTAACAGGCCCGCTAGCAACTGCTCGGTCTTCACCCTTTGATCAGGTGGCGATGATCAGGGGATAATCGAATATCTCCCGAACAGGCGTCAACACCGCGCCGTTTGATCCATTTTGGGCCTCAATCAGTTTTTTTGCGACATCGCGCGCGATTTCGATGGTTTCCTGTATCGTGCGGCCCTGCGCAATCAGCCCCTGCACATCATCAGATGTGGCTAAATACACCCCCTCGGGGAGTTTCTCGATATGCAACTGAATGATATGTTCCACAATGATTATCCTGACCGACGGGCCTAAAGCGCGCACTAGCACTATGCGTATAATACTCTATAATGGCTCGCAATACAGAAGCAAAAAGCAGGGAGCGAGAATGAGCGGATTTCAATATGAGGCCCCCGCCACGGTAGAAGCGGCGGTGGGGTTTCTGGCTGGGGCCAAGGGCAATGCCCGGGTTCTGGCGGGGGGAACGGACCTGCTGGTGCAATTGCGCACAGGCGCAGCCAATCCGGATTTGGTGGTGGATATCAAGCGGATTGGTGAACTGCGCCAGATCAGCGGTAATGCCGCCAGCGGATTTGTGATTGGCGCGGCGGTTACCGGCGCGGAGATCGGCGAGCACAAGGAGCTTGCGAAAGCCTGGCCCGGATTTGTGGAGGCAATGGAGCTGATCGGCTCTACCCAGATTCAGGGACGCGCCACGCCGGGGGGCAATCTGTGCAACGCTTCACCTGCTGGGGATTGCACCCCCGCAATGTTTGCGGCGGGTGTTGTCTGCGTCATCGCCGGCCCGAACGGGCGGCGCGAAGCGCCAGTCGAGCAAATCCCCACCGGTCCGGGGAAGACCTCGCTGGCCAAAGGCGAATTCATCGTGGCGATCAAGCTGCCCGCGCGCGCCAAAAATTCGGGCGACGCCTATCTGCGGATGATCCCGCGCACCGAAATGGACATTGCCATTGTGGGCGCAGGCGTCAACCTTACCCTGGATGCATCCGGCGCCTGCACGGCGGCGCGTGTTTCGCTGGGGGCGGTTGCCCCTACCGTATTGCTGGTCGATGCCGCCGCCAAGGCCTTGATTGGCAGCAAGGTGGATGATGCGGCGCTGGCCAGACTGGCGGCCGCGGCGTCGGCGGCCTGCAAGCCGATCGATGACAAGCGGGGAACCATTGAATATAGAACCAAGGTCGCAGGGGTGTTGGCCCGGCGCGCGGCCGTTATCGCACGCGATCGTGCACGGAGTTAATCATGAGCAAATTTCATATTTCTGCCACGGTGAATGGCGAGGCTGTTGAATATCTGTGCGATCCCAAGCAGACCCTGCTGGACGTGCTGCGCGATGAACTGAACCTGACGGGCAGCAAGGAAGGCTGTTCATCCGGTGATTGCGGCGCCTGCAGCGTCACGCTGGACGGGCGTCTCGTCTGCTCGTGCCTCGTGCTGGGCGTTGAAATGCAGGGCCGTTCGGTGGAAACCATCGAGAGCATGGCATCCGGCGAAAAGCTGCATCCGCTGCAGCAGAAGTTTCTGGAGGCGGCGGCGTTGCAATGCGGCTTCTGCACCCCCGGATTTCTGGTGGCGGCAAAGTCGCTGCTGGAAAAAAACCCCAACCCGACGGAGAGCGAGACGCGTTACTGGCTGGCGGGCAATCTGTGCCGCTGCACGGGCTATGACAAAATTATCCGCGCAGTGCTCGAAACTGCCGCTGACATGAGAGGATCAAAATAATGGCTGGATATGAAGGCAAAGCATTCAAATGGGTTGGCACGCGCCCGGTTCGCCCGGATGGCGTCGACAAGGTCACAGGCCGCGCCAATTATGGCGCCGACCAGAATCTGGCGGGTCAGTTGACCGGACGCATCCTGCGCAGCCCGCACGCCCATGCAAAAATTCTCTCAATTGACACGTCGAAGGCCGAGAAGCTGCCGGGCGTCAAGGCCGTTATCACCGGCAAGGATTTTCCGCAGATGCACCGCGGCGTGCTGCCCGGCGATGAGGGCGTGAATTTCCATTATCTGTCCTCGAACATCATGGCGCGGGATAAAGCCTTGTATGATGGTCATGCCGTGGCCGCCGTGGCCGCGACCAGCGCGGCCATTGCCGAAGAGGCGCTGGCGCTGATCGATGTGAAATACGAAGTGCTGCCCCACGTTATCGATGTGGATGACGCGCTGAAGCCGGGCGCGCCACTGCTGCATGACGATATTTTTACGACGGGTGTCAATCCGAAACCGGATAAGCCATCCAACACGGTGCAGCGTGTGCATATGGCGCTTGGCGACGCCAACGCCGCATTCAAGGATGCGGATATTATTGTCGAGCGGAGCTTCAAATCCAAAACCGTGCATCAGGGCTATATCGAACCGCATGCGGTGGTGGCGGAATGGTGCGAAGACGGGCAGGCACGGATCTGGTGTTCCAGCCAGGGGCATTTCATGGTGCGCGCCCTGACGGCGCGGCTGTTGAACATGGAAGTGGCGCAGGTGCGCGTCATGCCGGCGGAAATTGGCGGCGGCTTTGGCGGCAAGACAATCATTTTCATTGAGCCGACGGCCGTGTTGCTGGCGCGCAAGGCGGAACGCCCGGTGCGTATCGTGATGAGCCGTGATGAAGTGTTCCGCGCCACGGGGCCCGCGCCCGGTTCATCGATTGATGTTAAAATCGGCGCCAAAAAGAACGGTATGCTGGTCGCAGCCGTGGGCGAATTCCGCTTTCAGGCGGGCGCGTTCCCGGGATCTCCGCTGGGGCCTGCCTGTATGGCGGCCTTTGGTCCCTATGCGCTGGCGCATGTCACCAGTGCGGGATATGAGGCGGTCACCAATCGCCCCCTGTGTTTTTCGTATCGCGCGCCGGGTGCGCCGCTGGCTTCTTTCGCAGTGGAAAGCGTCATTGATGAAATAGCCCAGAAGCTGAACATTGATCCGATGGAAATGCGGATCATGAATGGCAGCAAGGAAGGCACCCAGATGGTCTATGGCCCCAAGTTGAAGGCCGTCGGTAATCTGGAATGCCTGAAGGCGATAAAAAACCACCCGATCAACAAAATTCCGCTGGGCCCCAATCAGGGCCGCGGGCTTGCGGCCGGGTTCTGGTTCAACCTTGGGGGCCAGTCCAGCGCGGTAGTGAATATTGCCGAGGACGGCACCGCCACGATCATGACCGGCAGCCCGGATATTGGCGGCTCTCGTGCGTCGATGGCGCTGATGGCGGCCGAGGTGCTGGGCATTGATTACTCAAAGGTGCGTCCCATCGTCGGCGACACGTCTGCGGTTGGTTTCTGCGAAATCACGCATGGTTCACGCGTGACCTTTGCTACCGGCATGGCGATCATTCAGGCGGCGGAAGATGTCGTGCTGCAATGCCGTCAGCGTGTGGCGGCGATGTGGGAAGTAGATGTCGAAGCGGTGGTCTGGGAGGACGGGCATGCCCGTCCTGCGGGCGCCAATGCGGGCGAGCAGAAGCCGCTGTCTCTGGCGCAAATTGCCGCCAGGGCGGCGCGCACCGGCGGGCCGCTGGTGGGCAAGGCCGCTATTAATGCGGGTGGCGCGGGGCCGGCCTTTGCCGTGCATATCTGCGACGTGGAAGTCGACCCCGAAACGGGTGGCGTAAAAATCCTGCGTTATGTTGCGTCTCAGGATGCGGGCAAGGCCATTCATCCCAGCTATGTCGAGGGGCAGATTCAGGGCGGCGCCGTACAGGGCATCGGCTGGGCGCTGAATGAGGAATATATTTACGGGGCAGATGGCCGATTACAGAATTCGGGCTTTCTGGACTATCGCATTCCGGTTGCCTCTGATCTGCCGATGATTGAGCCGATCATTCTCGAAATCCCAAATCCTGGGCACCCATTTGGCGTGCGGGGTGTGGGCGAGGTGGGCATCGTGCCACCGCTGGCGGCGCTTGCTAACGCCATTTCACGCGCGACGGGCGTGCGGATGATGGACCTGCCGATGACGCCGCCCAAAATTCTGGCGGCGATCGACGCGAAGAAATAGGGGCTGGCGCTGTCATGGCGCGCATAGTTCTCAGTGATGAATTTGGCCGCCAGTTCGCTGGCGGCCAAACGCGTTTTGATCTGGATGTTAAAAATGTGCGTCATCTGATACGCGAACTCGAGGAGATGTTCCCCGGCATCGGGGAACATCTGGAGGCGGGCGCCATCGCCATTGATAATGAGATTATTCCCGATCCCTGGCTGAACCCGATCAAGCCCAACAGCGAAGTGTTTTTTCTGCCGCCAATCAAGGGCGGCTGAACTTTTTGGCGCTCCAGGAAATATCCTCCACCCCTTGACCATGGCTCCTGCAGGATGTGGCCATCGAATATGATTGTTATGCTGGAGCAGCATGCAGTTACATGGAATCCTTTAGAATTCCATCTAATTGCATAAAGCTGCTCTAACATATTGCTCTACCGGCGCGCGGCAATCAAATCGCGCGCCAATCAAATCGCGCGCCAATTTTCCTCAGTCTTTCTTGAGATGTTCGGTCAGCACGGCACGGAACTCCACGGCAAACGGAAATCCTGCATAGGCGGCAAGCGTGACGACAAGTTCTTCCAGTTCGCCCTTTGTAACGCCATTTCGCAGGGCCGTCGGAATATGTATTTTCAGCTCATCGGTCCGGCCCAGCGCGCCCAGTATCGAGCATACCAGAACCGAGCGGTCGCGGCGGCTCAATTGTGGGCGCGCCCAGATTTCCCCAAAACAGAAATCAACCCCGATGCCACCCAGGGGCCCAAGACCGATCGGCCCGCTGCCGTCATCAGCGGGGCGTATCGAGGGTATTTCACGGCCGACAACCGGCCCCAGTATTTCCGCACCGCGCCTCCAGCGCTCGGCAGCGCTCAGCCGCTCCGCTGGCGCCAGCTTGCCGTCCTTGGGTCCGTGCCCCATTTCCTTCAGCGCGTCATTGGCGGCGTGCATGGCTTCAAGGGCGCGCGGAAAACCGGCATAGCCGCTCATATGTGTAAAAACTTCGCGGACTTCTTCCGGCGTCATGCCATGATTGATGGCGCCGCGCACATGCACCTTTAGCTGGCGCGGCATGTGCAGCGCACCCAGGATCGACATCACGATCAGGCTGCGGTCGCGTTTGCCGATGCCGTTGCGCGACCATATATCCCCCAATGCAAAATCGACCACGAAAGATCCAAGTGGCCCGTTCTGGTCCTCCAGCTGCTGCGCAGCCCTTTCGGGGTTATCATTGCCGCTGAGCATGCGCAAATTATCGAGCGCCATGGCGCGGCGCTGGCTATGGGTCTGATCACTCATTTCGGTTCCTCCCTGTGGTTTTTGGTTACAGCCCCAAAGCCTATCGCAGGAATCGCCCGGATCAAAACAGATGCTTCGGCAGATGAAAATTGCACTATGATTTAGACCCGTTTCAGCGTAAAACAGGGCATGAAATTAACCTTGCCGATTCAACATTTTCCTCAAGATTTCCGGGCGGTTGCGCCTGTCTGCGGCAGGTAGCCGGGAACTTGTCCGACACATCAGACCATATCCCTGAAAACGGCGCTGGCGGTCCCCCCGGCGGCGGGCAGGGAGGCGGCGCGCATGCCTCGGGCGATGACATAAGACCCATCGCCATCGAACAGGAAATGCAGACATCCTATCTCGATTACGCCATGAGCGTGATCGTGTCGCGCGCCTTGCCCGACGCCCGCGACGGATTAAAGCCGGTGCACCGGCGCATATTGTACTCGATGAACGAGAACAAATATGACTGGAACCGCCCCTACCGGAAATCCGCGCGCGTGGTGGGCGATGTCATTGGCAAATACCATCCGCATGGCGACCAGTCCATTTACGACGCGCTGGTGCGTATGGTGCAGGAATTTTCGATGCGCCTGCCGCTGATAGATGGTCAGGGAAATTTCGGCTCGGTTGACGGCGATCCACCCGCCGCGATGCGCTATACCGAGGTGCGGATGGCGAAAGCGGCGCATGCGCTGCTCGATGATCTGGACAAGGACACCGTAAATTTCCGGCCAAACTATGATGGCTCGGAACGGGAGCCGGTGGTGCTGCCGGCGCGGTTTCCCAATCTGCTGGTCAATGGCGCGGGCGGCATTGCGGTGGGCATGGCCACCAATATCCCGCCGCATAATCTGGGTGAGGTCATTGACGCCTGTCTGGCTTTTATCGAAAACCCGGACATTACGGTCACGCAACTGATGGAGATTATCCCGGGTCCGGATTTTCCGACCGGTGGCCTGATTCTGGGGCAGGGCGGCATCCGTTCGGCCTATCAGACCGGGCGCGGTTCCGTGGTCATGCGCGGCAAGGTGCATATCGAGCCGTTGCGCCGGGACCGCGAAGCACTGATCGTGACGGAGCTGCCCTATCAGGTGAACAAGGCGGCTCTGATCGAACGGATTGCTGAGCTGGTCCGGGAAAAGCGCATTGAGGGCATATCCGAAATGCGCGATGAATCCGACCGGACCGGTATGCGTATCGTGATTGAGGTGCGGCAGGACGCGATGGTGGATGTGGTGTTGAACCAATTATACCGGCACACCGCCCTGCAGGCCAGTTTCGGGGCGAATATGCTGGCGCTGGTAGGCGACCGCCCTGAATTGATGAATTTGAAACAGTTCATCGCCTGCTTCGTTGATTTTCGCGAAACCGTCATTACCCGGCGCACCCGCTTTGAACTGACACAGGCCCGCACCCGGGCGCATGTCCTTGTCGGTCTGGCGATTGCCGTCGCCAACATAGATGCGGTTATTGCGCTGATCCGTGGCGCGCCGAGCCCCGCCAGTGCGCGCGAGGACTTATTGTCCAGGGAATGGCCCGCCGGCAATGTCGGGCCGCTGGTGCGGCTGGTTGCCGATCCGCGCCATAAAGTTTCGGAGACTGGCACCTACCGTCTGAGCGATGCGCAGGCGCGCGCCATTCTTGAATTGCGTCTCGCACGGTTGACGGCGCTGGGCCGTGATGAAATCGGCGAGGAACTACAGACATTGGGCGGGAAGATTGAGGATTTTCTGGCGATCCTGCGCTCACGCGATCGGGTGATGGCGATCATCCGCGAAGAATTGATTTCAATGCGGGATGAATTCGCCACGCCGCGGCGCTCACAGATTGTTGAAGCCCCCGATGATATTGAGGATGAAGACCTGATCACCAGCGAGGAAATGGTGGTGACGGTCACGCACAAGGGCTACATCAAGCGGGTGCCGCTGTCGACCTATCGCGCCCAGCGCCGCGGCGGCAAGGGCCGAACGGGCATGGCCACACGTGAAGAGGACTTTGTCACACGGCTGTTTGTCGCCAATACGCATGCGCCGGTGCTGTTCTTTTCTTCCAAGGGGCAGGTTTACAAACTGAAAGTCTGGCGTTTGCCGCTTGCAACCCCCCAGGCGCGGGGCAAGCCCATGATCAATCTGCTGCCGCTCGCGGAAGACGAAACCATTCACACCATTATGCCCTTACCCGTGGACGAAGCCTGCTGGGCCAGCTTCAATGTAATGTTTGCAACCGCCAGCGGCCATGTGCGGCGCAATGAACTGGATGATTTCGCCAGCGTGAAAGCCAATGGCAAGATCGCAATGAAGCTCGACGTGGGCGATGAAATCATCGGCGTGGCGCTTTGCACGGAGCATGACGACATTTTGCTGACCAGCAGTAACGGCAAAGCGGTGCGTTTTCCAGTGCCGGACGTGCGGCTGTTCCGTGGCCGTGATTCGGTGGGGGTCAGAGGTATCCGTCTGGATGAGGATGACAGGGTCATCTCGCTCTCGGTACTGGGACATGTCGATTCGACCCCGGCAGAAAACCGCTCCTATCTCCGTCAGGCGGCGGTCATCCGGCGCTCAACGGAAGAGGAGGGCGGTGAGGAGGAAGTGCTGGATAGCGCGAGCCCGGCGGGCGAGGAAGAAGATACAGACGCCAGCGATATGGAAGAGGCGGCGCTGAGCACGGAACGCTATGGCGAACTTGGGGCGCACGAACAGTTCATCCTGACCGTGAGTGAAAATGGCTTTGGAAAGCGTTCGTCTGCCTATGAATACCGCATCTCCCGGCGTGGCGGAAAGGGCATCTGGGCCATGTCCATGTCCACCCGCAATGGGCCGCTGGTCGCGGCATTCCCCGTAACCGAGGAAGATGAGGTGATGCTGGTCACAGATGGAGGCCAGTTGATCCGTCTGCAAGTCAGTGAAATTCGCGTTGGCAGCCGGATGACACAGGGTGTCACCCTGCTCAGGACAGCGGAAAGAGAGCGGGTTGTAGGGGTGGCTCATCTGGCCGATGGCGGGGAAGACCTCCAGGATGCGGGTGGTGAGGCGTAACCCAGGGGGAATAAGGATGGCGCTTGGTCCCGGGAATTGCTAAATTGGTCCCCACTAAAGTGTAATAAAATCACAGCAAAGGCTGGGCCGGGGAAATTAATTCATGCAGCGTATAGGCATATATCCGGGGACATTTGACCCCATTCATAATGGGCATATTGATATCATTCAGCGCGGCGCCCGGCTGGTCGACAAGCTCGTCATTGCGGTAGCCATTAATGAAGGCAAGGGGCCGATGTTCAGCCTGGAGGAACGGGTGGCGATGATGCGGGAGGAAACCCAACGCATCAAGGGTAATGGGATAGCGCAGATTGACATTGTTCCCTTCAAGAATCTGGTCACCCAGTTTGCAGCCGAAATGGGCGCCTCGGTCATTGTCAGGGGCCTGCGGGGCGTAGCGGATTTCGATTATGAATTTCAGATGGCGGGCATGAATATGCGTTTGAATCCCGATGTGGAAACCGTTTTTTTGATGGCGGAAGCCAATAATCAACCTATTGCGTCGAAACTGATCCGCGAAATTGCCCGCCTGGGTGGAAGTGTCGATAAATTCACGACACCCGCCGTTGCGGGTAAACTTCACAAGCGCTTTTCCCGTTAATCGAGGCCCTGGCCTTTAACTCAAAAAAGGAGGACCGCCATGGCGCTGGATCCTGAAAATACGCTTCACCTGCAACTCAAGGATGGATTGGTGGTGATCGAATTGCTGCAGGAAGTGGCGCCGGATCACGTTGCCCAGATCAAGGCTTTGGCGCGCGAGGGCTTTTACGATGGCATCGTCTTTCACCGGGTGATCGAGGGCTTCATGGCCCAGACTGGAGACCCGACGGGAACGGGTATGGGGGGCTCCAGCCGCCCTAATCTGAAAGCCGAATTCAGCGCTACGCCCCATATTAAAGGGACTGTCTCCATGGCGCGGTCCAGCAGCCCGAACAGCGCCAATAGCCAGTTCTTCATCTGCTTCGACGATTCTGACTTCCTGAACGGCCAGTACACGGTCTGGGGACAGGTGGTGGAAGGCATGGAATTTGTGGACAGCATTAAAAAGGGCGATAAACGCGACAACGGTTCCGTTTCCGAACCGGACAAGATCATCAGCATGCGCATCGCTGCGGATTAGGCACGCCAACCTTTGGACTTATGTTTTCTTATCGAGAGCAGGTTCGACCTTGATACCGGGCATGTGTCCGGCGGACAGAGGGCGTGTATTAGGTCTGCTCAATCAGTTTCTTAAATTACAAGGGTAAGTGTATGAAATATTGGCTAGTTTCTGCAATCCTCGCGGCCGTTTTTGGGCTGGCCGGCCTCGATGGGGCCGCTGCCGCGGGCCTGGAAGACACGCTCTATCTGGACCTTAAGGATGGCCGCGTTATCGTTGAATTATATCCCGAAAAAGCGCCAGGACATGTCGACCGGATAAAAGCTTTGGCACGCAAGGGTTTTTATAATGGGATCGTGTTTCACCGGGTCATCGAGGGGTTTATGGCGCA
>SHWM01000075.1 GCA_009693835.1 Alphaproteobacteria bacterium | reverse complement strand
CAAGTGTAAGTCTTTTCAGATCAAGGCTTTTTTCTGCAAAGCCAAAAACCATATTGCGGATCAGACGGCCGGGCAGAACATCCTCTTCGCCATATGCGACCGGCTCCAGCGGTAATTTTTCCGGTACCGCCTTCCGTTTGTCCAGCCATTGGCGCGCCTCCGGCATACCGCCAATCTCATCAATCAGCCTGGCCTCCAGCGCCAAGCGGCCGCTAAACACCCGGCCATCGGCAAGCTCTCTGGCGCGTTCCAGCGTAAGGTTGCGCCGCTCCGCCACCAGGCCGACAAACCATTGATAGGAATCATCAATCAGCGTCTGGATGGCCGCGCGGCCCCGTGCATCCAGAGGCTCGAAGGGAGACGGCTTGCCCTTTAACGGGCCACTGGTGATCAGTTCTATGCCGACACCTATTTTTTCCAGCAGCTTGCTGACTTCGGTGTTTTGCATCAATACGCCGATGGAGCCGGTGATGGTGTTGCCCCGGGCGATGATATGGTCCGCCCCGATAGCGGTAATATAACCGCCAGAGGCGGCCACCGTCCCCATGACGGCCACTACGGGTTTTTTCCTGGCCACTTCCCGGAGCGCCAGATATAGGCTTTCGGAACCTGAGGTCGTTCCCCCGGGGCTGTCGATCGTGACGATCAGGGCCTTGGAATGGCTATCCTTAGCGAGGTCAAGGATGGCCTGGTCACGTTCCTCGTCCCCTACAATGATGCCGGTAACTTCCAGTGTGGAGATATGGTCGCGGCCAAAGGGCACGCCCGCATAGTCCGCGGCAAGGATCGCAAGCGCGGCGGCCAGCCCTGTAATCGCGGCAATCCGCCACAGGGAAAGATTGCGCCGCAACCGGCGCCGGTCAAGTATCGCGTCCGGCTCAAATGACATGGTGGCTGTGCCCCGTATCGAGAGCAATTCCTGTTAAGATTGCTCTATGTTTCAATGCGCTGGAGCGTGATGATTTCAGACGGAATCAGTTTGCTGACCCCCACCCCAACCCTCCCCCTTCCAGGGGGAGGGAGAAGTTGCCTCTGGCGTTCCCTCCCCTTGGAAAGGGGAGGGACAGGGAGGGGATTAACAACACGCAAGAAAATCGAGACCACTTCAAGTTGATCAGAAAGAGATCAGGACGTTTCCTTATCCTTGGCGCGTAGCGCAGCGCCCAGAATGTCGCCCAGCGACGCGCCGCTGTCGGAAGAACCATATTGCGCCACGGCCTCTTTTTCCTCGTCGATTTCGCGCGCCTTGATGGAGAGGCCAATCTTGCGGGCGTTCATGTCCAGCGTCGTGACTTTTGCATCCACTTTATCGCCAACCGAGAAACGTTCCGGACGCTGTTCGGACCGGTCACGGCTGAGATCGCCACGCCGGATAAAGGCCTTCAGGCCGGTGTCACCGATTGAAACTTCGATGCCCTGATCCTGAATTTCCTCCACGCGCACAGTAACCACATGACCCTTGCGCAACGGAGTATCAGAAGAGGCCGCCGTCTTCATGGGATCGGGGCCCAGTTGCTTGACGCCAAGGCTGATCCGTTCCTTTTCCATATCGACGTCAAGCACTCTGGCCCTGACCGTATCGCCCTTATGGAAATCGACCAGCGCCGCCTCAGGCGCCTTGTCCCAGGACAGATCCGACATGTGCACCATCCCGTCAATGCCCTCTTCGAGGCCGATGAACAGTCCGAACTCGGTGATGTTCTTGATCTCGCCTTCCACTTCGGAACCGACCGGATAGCGCTTTGCAAAACCTTCCCAGGGATTGTCCATGCATTGTTTGAGGCCCAGCGAAATGCGGCGGCGTTTCGGATCCACGTCCAGCACCATCACTTCGACTTCCTGTGATGTCGAAACGATCTTGCCAGGATGGACATTCTTCTTCGTCCAGCTCATTTCCGATACGTGCACGAGGCCTTCGACGCCAGGCTCCAATTCCACAAACGCGCCGTAATCCGTGATGTTCGTCACGCGACCGGTAAAGCGCCCATTCAGCGGGTATTTAACGTCAATGTTGTCCCACGGATCGGTCTGAAGCTGTTTCATGCCAAGACTGATGCGTTGTGTGTCCTGATTGACCTTGACCACCTGCACCTTGATCGTCTCGCCAATGCTCAACGCTTCGCTCGGATGATTGATGCGCTGCCAGGCGATGTCCGTGACATGCAGCAGGCCATCGACGCCGCCCAGATCAACGAACGCGCCGTAATCGGTAATATTCTTGACGACGCCATCGAGGATCTGGCCTTCCTTGAGATTGACCAGCAATTCGGAGCGCTGTTCCGCCCTTGCCTCTTCCAGCACGGCGCGGCGCGACACCACGATATTGCCGCGGCGTTTATCCATTTTCAGAATCTGGAAAGGCTGGGTCTGGCCAAACAAGGGGGTCACATCGCGCACCGGACGGATGTCTACCTGACTGCCGGGCAGGAATGCCACTGCGCCATTCAGATCGACCGTAAAACCGCCCTTGACGCGGCCGAAGATGACTCCATCGACCCGCTTTGCTTCGGTAAAGTTGCGTTCAAGATCAGTCCAGGCTTCTTCGCGGCGGGCTTTTTCACGGCTGAGCACAGCCTCGCCCATGGAATTTTCGATCCGCTCCAGAAACACTTCGACGGTGTCGCCGACCTTGATGGAGGGGGCCTGCCCCGGCGCGGCAAATTCCTTCAGTGGAATTCTGCCTTCGGTTTTCAGTCCCACATCAATCATCGCAAAATCATTTTCGATTGCAATGACACGGCCATTAATGACGGAGCCTTCTACACTGCTCTGCTCCGAGAAACTCTCATCGAGCATTGCAGCGAAATCTTCTTTATTCGGCATCGTGCGCGACGCCAGGTTTGTATTAGCCAAGCTGTTCTCCTAAAGACAATATTTCCGGCCAGCCGGTTGGTTCCGGCGGTCTTGGGCATTCACACTATCGGGTTACCTACGTATGGTCATTAATCCATCGGGAATTCAGCATTCCCTGGGAAATCAGCCATTCGAGCAGCAAGTGATTAGCTTATATCCGCGCATAGTTCAAGTTAATCAGGAATAGCTGCTTTTATCGCCCTAAAAGCTTATGCAATGTGAACTATCACCAGCCAAGCCCGAGAGCGTGTTTTACAGATCAGGCTCTCCATTACTGGCAATTTTACCGGCGACCGCCGAAAGCGCGGCCGCGAAGGCGGCGTCAATGGCCATATCGGTGGTGTCCAGAATGACGGCGTCGGGCGCCGCGCGCAAAGGCGCGACGGACCGCGTCTGGTCCCGGGCATCCCGCACCTGCAGTTCAGCGAGCACCTTCGCCTCACTCGCTGCCTCGCCCCGCGCGCCGAGCTCCGTATAGCGCCGGTGGGCGCGGGCTTCCGGGCTGGCCGTCACAAACAGCTTCACCTGGGCGTCGGGGCAGATTACCGTGCCGATATCGCGGCCATCCAGCACCGCGCCCGGCGACTTGCCAGGGGGATTGGTTGCAAAACTGCGCTGGAAAACCATCAGGGCCTGTCGCACATCCTCATGGGCAGCCACTCTGGACGCGGCCTCGCCCACCCTATCGGTGCGCAATTGCCGGTCATCAATCAGGCGCGTATCAAGGTTCTGGGCGGCAACCAGCGCTGCCTGGGCATCGGCGGGATCCGCGCCCGCCTGCAGCATTTGCAGCGCCACCGCACGGTACATCGCGCCCGTATCCAGATAGGCATAGCCCAGATGCGCCGCCAGACGGCGCGCCAGGGTACCCTTGCCCGAAGCGCCGGGGCCATCTATCGCGATAATAACCGTTCTATTCATACCTCAGCAGGCTCAATTAGCGCCCCAAGGCCATTCATCAATATGCGAAAGCCCGGGAAACTGGTGTCGATCATGGCGCCGTCGTCAACGATGACTGGCCGTTCCGCAGCCAGTCCGGCGACCAGAAAGGACATCGCAATGCGGTGATCCATTCGGGTTGCGACTGTGCCGCCGCCGGGAATGGGGTGAACCTGCCCCCCACGCCCTTCAATGATCAGGCCATCGGCCAATTCCTGCACGCCTACACCACAGCAGGCCAGACCCGCTGAGATAGCCGCCAGCCGGTCGCTTTCCTTGACCCGCAGTTCGGCCAGCCCACGGAAGGTGCTGCGCCCCTCGGCGCAGGCGGCGGCGATCGCCAGAACAGGATATTCATCAATCATGGACGGGGCGCGTTCCGGCGGCGGACTGATCGCGCGCAGAGGCCCCGCGATCGCCGTGATGTCGGCCACCGGCTCACCGCCCTGATCGCGCCGGTTGGAAAAGGTCAAATCGGCCCCCATTTCCAGCAGACAGTCAAAAATGCCCGCGCGCAGCGAGTTCATCCCCACATCCGTCACCGTCACCCGGGATCCCGGAGTGATCAGCGCCGCGACCAGAAGGAACGCAGCCGAGGACGGATCGCCCGGAACCTGAAAGGAGCCTGGCCGTAATTCCGGCTGTCCCTTCAGGCGGATACGCCGCCCGCTGCCCGCAAGGGACTCTACCTGAATTTCCGCCCCCATATGGCGTAACATGATTTCGGTATGATCGCGCGTCGGTTCGGGCTCGATAACGATGGTGTCGCCACGGCTGTTCAGACCGGCCAGCAGAATGGCCGATTTGGTCTGCGCCGAGGCCACCGGGAGCTGATATTCGATCGGCATGACCGGATCCGCGCCGGTAATCGTCATGGGCAGGCGATGGCCGTCGCGTCCCGCAAACTGCACCCCCATGCGCGAAAGAGGCTCCACAATCCGAGCCATGGGACGGCGGTTCAGCGAGGCGTCCCCGGCAAACGTCGCCACGACCCGGTGCCCCCCTACCAGCCCAGCCAGAAGCCGGGCCGAGGTGCCCGAATTACCCATATAAAGAATATCTTCCGGGGACCGCAAACCGCCAATGCCTACGCCTCGCACCCGCCATTCGCCGGCCCCGATGCGTGCCGCTTCGCCGCCCAGCCTGCGGATCGCCTCGGCAGTGCGCATGACGTCCTCGCCTTCCAGCAGGCCGCTTATACATGTTTCGCCCGCCGCCAGCAGCCCGAACATCAGGGCCCGGTGGGAGATGGATTTGTCCCCCGGCACCTGCACCCGGCCTGAGAGGAGCGGCGCATGGCTGCTGCGCAAGGGCGACGCGACCGGCTTCTCGTCATTTCGGCTGCTCAATGCTCTTGCCACTCCCGCTCTGGCACATTAAAATTGCACTATGGGTACGCCTTCCTGTCTAGCACAGACTTTGCCAGAATGGATAAGCCTGTGTTTTCAGTGACGCTAATTTATCTTTGACAGAGTGGTCCGGCCATGGCTATGAAGCCAGCGCTATGGCAAATCCGCCGCAAGACATCAATGAAAGAGAAATTTGTGGCGAAACCGGAATGGGGAACCAAGCGGCAATGCCCGGCCTGCGGCGGGCGCTTTTACGATCTGGGCAAGGCCGATCCTGTTGTCTGCATTAAATGCGAGCACGCATTCGAGCCTGAGGTGCTGTTGAAACCGCGCCGGGTCCGGCCGGATGACAAGCCCGTGGCGGATATAAAAGTCGTATCGCCCGATGACGTGGAAGATGATCAGGATGAGGATGCGGATACGGTTTCGCTTGAGGACCTTGAAGAGGCCGAAGTGGATGATGATGAAGCCGTCGTGGCTGACATACCCGATCTTGAGATAGACGAGGATCTGGACGCGGACGTGGACGACAGCACCCTGCTTGAAACCGAAGACGATGATGATGTGAACATCATCCCCCGTCCCAGCAAGGATGACTGAAAATTTGCAGCTAGATGGGCCGCGCGCAGGAGGCGCATAGGCTACAGGAATAGCGCCAGCGCGTAGCCCCAGGACGTGCGGCGCAACAGCATGGGGCCGTAGCTCAGTTGGGAGAGCGCTTGAATGGCATTCAAGAGGTCAGCGGTTCGATCCCGCTCGGCTCCACCAGCCTTCGCCATTGTCCGAGGCGAGGCGCTACGAGTAAGCAGCTTGGCAGGGTAAGGCTATATTATAAAACTTGATGCCGACAAGAGACCAGTGAACGCCAATTCACAAAGATCATCAAAAAGCAAATCGTCATCCTGCGGTAGCTGTCTAATGCTGCCATGACTTTTTATCGTCGATCCCCCGGGGTCATGAATGATTCGGACTTTTGCGGATCGCATTTGGCAGATAGCTTTAAATGTCCCTACATTAAGCTTCACAAATGTATCACTCTTTTTTATTTTCCGTGCTGAACCAAAATCTTCTGCAAATTGATGTAATCTTTCTTCCTCTTTACCCTCAAAGAATTCTAGCCAGTTTACTGATAGATATTTTTCTGGACCGCCATGTTTTTTATTGAACTCTGCTTCATCCCTTAATTTAACCAGATCGTGTACACATCCAACAATCTCTGGGTTCCCGCATCCATCAGGTTTCTTGAAAAGATGCGTGTTCTTTGCATGTCTCAAAACATGATCCGTGTCAGGACTTTTTTGCTGTTTTCGTCATATAGGCTTAAACCACCCGGCATTATTATAAGGTTCCAAAGAGTTCAAAAGACGCACCAACGATGGGGATTCACCTGCTGCTCTTTCCTTCTTTCCCTCAAAGACGCAGGAAACAAGCCATTTAAAATGATCGTTTGGGAAGCATTCTAGATTAAGCTTGTTGACCCCATTAATCCATAACGCCAATAAATTTCCGCTTTCTGAAAGCCCTAAGCTTGGCGATTCTAATGGACTAGAATTTAGTATGAATTTTATCAGCGTTTTAAAGGATTGTTCATTGGGTAAATTATCGCCTTCCTCCCATTCTTCGCTTTTAAGCAACCAGTCTATCTGGAAAAAAAGTTGCGATCTAAGTGATGGGTCAATGTGTGAAGTTCCTAATTTCGAGGTAATTATTTTTAGCGCAGCCCGATTATCGAACAAACTTTCTTCTAAAGTCCGGACTTCATGTGGACGGTGAGTTAGCGCCTCTTCCGATGCGCTGACGACAATATCTTTTGTCTGCGAATTCCCAACCGCGAATGAACTATACGCCATAGACAATTTATTTGGCTTAAGTATATAATTTCCCTTGTTTTCAGATATACTCATTAATTAAAAAGCCTCTTGCATTTTGCAGTTAACAAGTCTTCAAAGAAATAATTTTTATTATTTCTGATTTCATCCAATACACAAAATAATTGAACATTATTATTAGGTAAATTTTTTGATTGGGCAATGTCAATATCGAATATGATTGATCCAAAATTCAATAGTGGCGGTTCATCAGATCCATGGACATTAATTGTTAAAATTCGGTAACTCTCTATCGCAGCTACCGTTTGCGCTGAGAAGCTAGTGAAAGCGGGGAATTTTTTCTTCGGAACACGCGGATAAATTTTGAAATAATTTTCTAATTCAATTTTTTGACCTGCCTCTGGAATATCAATTCTGTTAATATACCTAACCCCAATCCTGCCTAATGATTTGAAACTCTTATCTGTTTACCAATCATAATATTTTTTAAATTCTGCCACCAATTTTGGGCACCCTTCGTAGGGGGGGAGTCTGGAAAATGAAATAGCATTATGCTTAATCTGAACAATAACAGAGCTATCGGCATTATTTATAAGCTTAAACCCCGCTAATCTTGTTTCTGCTGCAGCGCCAACGCCAGACTCACTATTAAGTGGAATGCGAAATTCAATCTCATGAAGTTTTTGAATGGTGAACTGGGATTTCTGTTTCATAACTAATTTTTCGAGCTGCTTTTCACTAAATGGATTAACAAACCGCACCTCAATAACCGCCTCGACAATGGGAGGCTTTTTATAGTTCTTATTTTTTTTAATGGTCTCAGCCATGAAAAGACTCATAGATATGTATAGTTATTTCACTAACCGGATAAAATAATATCCTAAAAAGCTAAATTTCGTTAATTGTTAAATATTGCCACCTTCCCCTACCCCGGCAAAATCCTCCCTACCCAATTCCCTTGCCGGTCATTATGGGCTAACACTGCGCTTCCGGCGCGGTCATGCCGCGCCCGGTGACTGAACGTGGAACCCATCCATATGCGGCGCTTTGCCAATCCTACAAATTTTTACACGCTGGCGGAACGCCTGTCGCCGTGGGCGGCGGCGGCCAGCCTTTCGCTGATCGGCGCGGGCGCATGGCTGGGCCTGTTCGTGGCGCCGCCGGATTATTATCAGGGTGAAATCATGCGCATCATGTATGTGCATGTGCCGGCCGCCTGGATGGCGATGTTCTGCTATGCGGCGATGGCGGCGTCGAGCGCCGGCGGTCTGGTGTGGAACCATCCGCTGGCCTTTGTGGCGGCCAAGGCCAGCGCGCCCATCGGTATGGTATTTACCGCCATTGCATTGATCACAGGGTCGATCTGGGGCAAGCCCACATGGGGAACCTGGTGGTCCTGGGATGCGCGCATGACATCGGTGGTGATCCTGCTGTTTTTATATCTGGGCTATATGGCGTTGTGGAACGCGATTGAGGAACCGGTGCGTGCGGCGCGGACCACGGCGATACTGGCGCTGGTGGGCGCGGTGAATTTGCCCATCATCAAATTTTCCGTTGAATGGTGGAACACGCTGCACCAGCCCGCCTCGCTGATGCGTCTGGATGCGCCCGCCATTCATTCCTCGATGCTGACCCCGCTGCTGCTGATGGGGCTCGGATTTACAATGTTTTACGTGTGGATGCTGTTGCTGCGCATGCGCGCCGAAATTCTGGCGCGCCGGATCCGCAGCCTGCGGCTGGCGCGCGTACAGACCGGGCAGCACTGAGGTGCAGGACTATACAGCGATACAAGATTGTGCGGCCTTTATATGGACGGCGTGGGGAGTCGCGGGCGCGCTGATGCTTGCGTTATGGGGTTCCAGCGTCAGCCTGTTGCGCCGAGGAAACGAACAGATAGCGGCGCTTGAAGCCGCGCAGGGCAACCAGACCTGTTTGCCGCATGACCCGTAGGCAGAGACGGCTTTATACGATCATTGGCGCCATGACCCTGCTTTCCGCGGCGGTTGGGCTGGTGCTGTTTGCCGCGCGCGATACGCTGGTCTATTTTTACAGCCCGTCAGAGGTGGCCCAAAAACATCTGCCGCCGGACCGGAATTTTCGTATTGGTGGACTTGTCGAGGAAGGGTCTGTCGTACGTCATCCGGATGGAACCAATATTGATTTCGCGGTGACCGATCTGAAAACCCGCATTATGGTGCGCTATACCAGCCTGCTGCCGGATATGTTCCGCGAAGGCAAAGGCGTCATTGCCGAGGGCAAAATGAATGCGGACGGAACATTTACCGCCAGCTCGGTGCTGGCGAAGCATGATGAAAATTATATGCCGCCGGAAGTAGCCGATGCGTTAAAGAAATCGGGCCGCTGGAAGGAAACGGGCGCGCCATCCCCTGCGCCCGGGGGAACCACACAATGAACACTTTGACAGTTTTGAAATTCATTACATTGGCGTCACGCATGTTACTCACCCCTCCCCAAACCCCTCCCCATCAAAGGGGAGGGGATTCCTTCGGCATACCGGGTGTGCTCCCTCCCCCTTGTGGGGAGGGCCGGGGTGGGGGGGAAGCTGCGCCATGATCATTGAACTGGGGCATTTCGCGCTGGTTCTGGCGTTTGTACTGGCGCTGGCGCAGGCCAGCCTGCCGCTGATCGGGGCGGCGCGCGGAAATCTTGCCCTGATGGCGCTGGCGCGGCCGGCGGCGTTTGGGCAATTGTTTTTTCTGATCGGCGCGTTTGCCGCCCTGATGCACGCCTTCGTCACATCGGATTTTTCGGTTCTGGTCGTTGTCTCCAATTCGCATGCCGCCAAACCGATGCTCTACAAAATTGCCGGCCTGTGGGGCAATCATGAAGGCAGCCTGCTGCTCTGGGTGCTGATCCTCGCGCTGTTCGGCGCGGCCGTGGCGGGAGTGGGCCATAATTTGCCCGCCCCCCTGCGCGCGCGCGTATTGAGTGTGCAGGCCATGATCGCCTGCGGCTTTCTGTCTTTCATGCTGGCGACGTCGAATCCTTTTGCGCGCTTGATCCCCCCGCCGCTGGATGGACAGGGACTTAATCCGCTGTTGCAGGATCCGGGCCTGGCCTTTCATCCGCCCTTTCTTTATCTGGGCTATGTCGGTTTTTCGATGGCGTTCTCATTCGCGGTGGCGGCCCTGATCGAAGGGCGCGTCGACCCTGCCTGGGCGCGCTGGGTGCGGCCCTGGACGCTGGCGGCATGGTGCTTTTTGACCATAGGCATCGCCATGGGATCGTGGTGGGCCTATTACGAACTGGGCTGGGGGGGCTGGTGGTTCTGGGATCCGGTGGAGAACGCCTCTTTGATGCCGTGGCTGGCGGGAACGGCGCTGCTGCATTCCTCCATCGTCGTGGAGAAACGTGATGCGCTGAAATCCTGGACGGTGCTGCTGGCGATATTGACCTTCTCGCTTAGCCTTCTGGGCACCTTCATCGTTCGTTCGGGTGTGTTAAGCTCGGTGCACGCCTTCGCCACGGACCCGGCGCGCGGCATCTTCATTCTGGTATTTCTGGTGCTGGTGATCGGCGGATCGCTGACTTTATATGCCGTGCGCGCGCCCAGCCTGAAAGGCGGCGGCATCTTCGCGCCGATCAGCCGCGAGGCCGCGCTGGTTCTGAATAACTGGCTGCTGGCGACGGCCTGCGCCACCGTTCTGCTGGGGACGCTGTATCCATTGTTGATGGACGCGCTCAGCGGCGGAACAGCCAAGGTAACGGTGGGCGCACCCTATTATAATGCGACCTTCGCGCCATTGATGATTCCGCTGCTGCTGACGATGGCGCTGGGGCCGCTGATGGGCTGGAAGCGCGGTGATCTGGCGGGTGTATTGAGCCGGCTGCGCTTTGCGCTGGGAGTTAGCATTATAGGCATGCTTGCCGTCTGGTATTTTCATTCAGGAGGGCCGGTCCTGGCGGTGTTTGGCATAGGCCTGGGACTATGGCTGATCTTTGGCGCGCTGACCGATCTGGCGGAACGCATTCGTCTGTTTCGCGTACCCTTCGCCGCTTCGCTCGCCCGCGCAGCCGGTTTGCCGCGCGCAAGCTGGGGCGCGATGCTGGCGCATGGCGGAGTGGGCATTGCGGTGCTGGGCATCACGGCCAGCACCGCCTGGACAGCGGAAAAAATCATCCTGATGCAACCCGGCGATGAAGCGGAAGTGAGCGGTTATGTCTATCATTTCGTTCACGCGGAACAGGGGCCGGGCCAGAATTATACTGCACTGCGCGGAACATTTGAGGTCAGCCATAACGGTGCGCCGCTGGTGACGCTGCAACCGGAAGCGCGCAGCTACCCCGTCCCGCCCATGGATACGACCGAGGCCGCCATCTATCCGATGCTGAGTGGCGATCTTTTCGCCGCGATTGGAAATCCGCAGGGAGACAAAGGCTGGTCGGCGCGGTTGTATTTCCGGCCCCTGCAATCCTGGATATGGGCGGGGGCCATTCTTATGGCGCTGGGCGGCGTCATTTCCTTAAGCGACCGGCGCCACCGGGTGGGCGCGCCGCGCAGCGCGGCCATACATCACGCACTGGAGGCGCCCACCGCGGCGCCCGCGGAATAGCAGATGCACTGGCGCAGATTCATCCCGCTGATCACTGTTGCACTGCTGGCGGTTCTGTTGTTCGCGGGACTGGCGCTGGACCCCAAAATCGTGCCTTCCGCCCTGATTGACAAACCTGTCCCGCCATTTGATCTACCGCCTCTGCCGGGGAAAGAGCCCGGCCTGATCGCCGCCAATCTTGCCAGGGGCGGGATCAGCCTGGTGAATGTGTGGGCGTCGTGGTGCGGCCCGTGCCGTATTGAACATCCTCAATTAATGGAAATCGCGAAAATCGGAAAGCTGCATATGATCGGGCTGAACTATAAGGATGACCCGGCCAACGCACTGGCCTTTCTGAAGCAGCTTGGCGACCCGTATGAAACGGTGGGCGCTGACCGCAAGGGCCGCATAGCCATTGAGTGGGGCGTCTATGGCGTACCGGAAACCTTTCTGATCGATGGCAGGGGCCACATCGTCATGAAGCATGTCGGCCCGCTGCGGCCCGAAGACATCCCTGAAAAAATCCTACCCGCCATAAAGGCGGCCACGCCATGAGGCGGCGTCTGCCGGGTTGGGTGCTTGTGTTGATGCTGATGACGGCCAGCCACGCGCAGGCCATGGCTGTAGATGCCGTGACCTTGCAGGACCCGGCGCTGGAGGCGCGGGCGCGCATCCTCATGCAGGGGTTGCGCTGTCTGGTGTGTCAAAACCAGTCGATAGAAATATCCGACGCCGAACTGGCCGGCGATTTACGGCGGATTGTGCGCGAACGCATTGCCGCCGGCGACACGGACGATCAGGTGCGCGCCCATCTGGTGGCGCGTTATGGCGACTGGGTGCTGATGCGGCCGCCGGTCAAGCCTTCCACACTGGTTCTGTGGGCCGGGCCACCCGTATTGCTGATCTTGGGCGGGGTGGCGCTTTGGATGACGCAGAAAAAGCGCAAGGATGAACCGGAGCCGCCGCCCCTTACCGAGGCTGAAAAGGCCCAGCTACGCGCGCTCTCTGGCTCAGATTAACCTTTGTGAAATGTAGCCGGAGTATATCTGTTCTATAACAAAAAAATTCTGGCAGAGCCCGCATGGTTAATATTCATCCATCAAGCCTGATAGGCGCGCAGGCCTATGCGGCCCAGTTGCGCCGCCAGTATGGCGAGGAAGAAACCGCGCGCGCCTTCAGCCTCGGTGACCGCCCGGCCGCTCGATCAGGCAGGCAGGCCCGGCGTCCAGCGGATTTAGCCAATGATGTGGGAGACAGCCCCCAAAGACCCGCCGCGCCGCGGCCAGACGCTGTGCACACAGGGGCCGGAGCCGCAACCGGGGCGCGTACCGCAAACCCGACTATCGGAGAGCTCCTCGCACAACCAAATCCCCCGGCGCGGCCGCTATATTCCAGCGCCAAACGCGAAGCGCCTAATCCCAATGCGCAATTGCGCAATACCCGGCCGGGCACGCATCAGGATATTACTATCTAGGCAGTTAGGTGCGTGCGTGCGCCGAGCCCCATTGAACCCTATTGAAAAATTGGATATTTATTTGCGGCGTTTGGCGGCTGTTTTGGCGGGCTTGCCGTCGTCGTTGGGCCGCCCGCCCAGCGCGCGCAGGCATTCAAGCAGAACCGCACGCTTACTGACCGGCACGGGCGCGATCACGCGTTTTTCGGCGTTGCGCACCTTGATGGCCGTAGCCGAAAGCTGGCGTTTGCCCGCTGCCGTCAGTGTCACCGAATTGGCGCGCGCATCCCCCTCCGTGCGTTCCCGGTCAAGCAGCCCATTGGCGATCATGCGGGCGATCATGTCCGCAAGCGTGCTGCGGTCGATGCCAGTGGCGCTGACCAGATCGGTCTGGGTTTGCCCTTCATAGGCCGCAACCGCCGTCAGGACGACATATTGACGCGGGGTCAGGCCGCTCGCCCCAACCTCCTGCGTATAAAT
>SHWM01000074.1 GCA_009693835.1 Alphaproteobacteria bacterium | reverse complement strand
GCCTGCTCGCGCACGGCGCCCGCCCATGGCGCACCGGGTTCGGCCTGCTTCAAAAGGGCCACCCAGTCATCCAGCGCCCCTTTGGCGTCGCCTGTCTGCGCTTTGGCGAGCCCCAGATAAAACAGCGAACGCGGTTCGAACGGGATTATTTGCAAAACTTTATGAAATTGAACGCGGGCGTCTTCGCCGACCACACCATTATTGGCCTGAACCAGCGTTTCCCCATATTCCGCCAGCACCATGGGGGCGGGACGGTCCCCCGCCAGCGCCACCGCTTTGGCATAGGCGTTCAGAGCCTTGGGAAAATTCTCCAGCGTCACATAGGAACGCCCCAGCAACATCCAGCCCTGTATATCCTCCGGGTGGGTCTCGAGGCGCGCCGCCAGTTTTTCCGTTAGCGCCAGCATATCCATATGTTCGGTATCCGCGCCCGCGACCTGCCCGGCGTCACGGTTGGGAGATAAATCCGGGCTGCCAACCGCCAGATATACGGCAAACGCCAGCATGGGCGCCAGAATCGCGACGCCTGCTGCGGCCCATTTCCTGAATCGCCCGGTCTGCTGGCTGCCCAGGATATCGGACGCATCCGGTTTCGACGCCTGCCCGGCTTCATTATCCGCGCGCAGCATCCGGCGTTGGATTTCCAGCCTGGCGCCGGACGCCTCAACGCTGGAAATGACCCCGCGCTCCTCTTCCCCCGCCAGTTCGGCCAGTTGCAGCCTGTACACCTCCAGCGCGTGCGCCCCGCGCGGCGCATCGCCCCTGCGCTCGCGCAATAGCGGCGCGGCCAGAAGCGCCGACGCGCCCAGCGCCATCACCGCCGCAATGATCCAGAAAATTACAGACATGGCCTGAGGTAGCATAGCCGGCTGCGTCAGGTAAGTTGGAATTTCAACTCTCTGTGCCGGGTTCTTCCGGTGCAGCGAGACGCAACTTGCTTTTGTGCCCTTCCACTTTCTCGTCGGTGGTCAGGCGCTGTCCCTGAAAATAATATTTCTGCCAGGCCTGTTTGACCGTCTCCGGATCATGTTTGGGCAGTTTTGCCAGAAAATCCGTACGGCTTTTCATCCATGCCTCATATTCCAGTTTCAGTTCCGGTTCCGGTTCCGCATCCATGATGCGCATTTCCGGGCGGACTGATTCCAGCATGTCATAGTGAATAGGAATGATCGTGCAGAAGGGTTCGTCCTTTTCAAAACGCACAAAGCCCGGCGCGGTCATTTTCCAGTTCATGGTGAAGGGAAACGGCAGCCAGTCGGTCTCAATAATACCCGACAGGGCGGCAATGCCATGCTTGGGCCGGTTCATGGGCGCGGTCGCCAGCAGGTCCCATCCGGGCGGCGTGCGGAACATGTAACCCACGTGAAATGTGACCACGCCCATCGAAAAATGCGACAGCACAAAATGGCCCACATCCGGCGCAGCACTCGTACCGCGGATCTGAAGGGCCTCTTTTCGGGACGGCCATTCCAGGATATTTCAAAGGATACGGGGCATAAAATCTCCCAGCCATAGCCATTGGCGATATTGAGCGGCAGGCAACGATAGGCGAAACGATCGGGTGAGGCGTCCATCCAGTCCCGGGTCGGGCTGGACGGCACCAGTTGCGGCGGGTTAGGGGTTAGTTTGTAACAGAGCAATTTCATGCCTGAACTGGCCCCCATACCTATGCGCGCCCCGAATCGCCCGACAGATTGCCGGGGTTGATACCAAGCCTGGCCAGCGCCGCGTCCCATTTCGTGTCCAGGCTGGCAGAAAAAATCAGGTCGCTATCGGCGTCGCAAGGCAGCCAGGCATTGGCGCGGATTTCATATTCCAACTGTCCCGGCCCCCAACCCGAATAGCCCAGCGCCACCAGTGCTTTTTGCGGCCCCCTGCCCTGCGCCATGTCGCGCAATATGTCCAGACTGGTGGTCAGGCCGACATGCTCCCTGACCGGAAGCGTGACCCCATCGAGAAAATAGTCGTCCGTGTGAAGAATAAATCCGCGTCCCGTCTCCACCGGTCCGCCAAGCTGTATCCTGATATGCTCGGTCCCCGGTGCGCATTTCATATCCAGTTGCTCCAGCAGATCGGGAAACGAAATCTGCCCGGCATGTTTGTTGATAATCAGTCCCAGCGCCCCATCGGGCGAATGGGCGCATATGTAGATCACGGTGCGCCGGAACCGTGGATCATTCATGCTGGGCATCGCGATCAGCAGTTTGCCGGTCAGCGATGGACCGCCGCCACCGCCACTGCCGCCGTCTGAAGTTGCATCAAAGGGCATCGTAAACCCTCCCAAATTCCGGGTTAGAGATTGCGGCGAAACATGGCGAACAGCCGTTCCCAGTGCCGTTCGGCCGATGGCTTGTCATAAATGCCCGCCCGCTGAGGAAAGGCAAAGCCATGCTGGGCGCCAGGATACCATTCGATGCGGTGCTTTATATTGAGACCAGAGAGATGCTTGTCCAGCGCGTTAATCTGTTCCTGGGGCGCATAGGCGTCAATTTCAGCACAGGCGAAATACATCTCGCCCTTTATGCCGCCCGCGAACAGGTGCGGCGAATCTGGTTTGTCAGTCATCAGCCCCGCGCCATAGATCGACGCGGATACCGCGACCCGGTCGGCGTGCCGCGACGCCACCATGAAGGCAAACGGGCCGCTCATGCAATAGCCGACAACGCCAACCTTACCCTTGCGGGCGGCGGTCTGGGTATCTGCCCAGGCCAGCATGACGCCGACATCCTCCATCACCAGATCATTGGGAATGCTGCGCAGCAGTTCAAACATGCGTTTCATGCCCGCCTCGTCGCGGACCAGTTCGAATTCACGCACACTGCGGTAATACAGATTGGGAAGGATCACATAATAGCCAGCCGTCCCGATGCGCCGGGCCATATCATGCAGTTCCTCCCGTTTGCCTGGCGCGTCCATCAAAAACAGCACCACCGGATACGGGCCGCCCTCCTCGGGATGCGTGACGAATGTATTCATCATGCCATCCTTGGTCTTGATGTCGATATGATGCTCTTTCATAAGGCCGCCCTTTCCGGTTTGTTCAAGCTGTCAGGCCCGCGCCTGCGGCCTTCAACCTAAGACCTTATAAGGATGGCCGCAATATGCCGTGTGCCCTTCGGTCTGGGTTTACTCCCCGGATTCCTCCTGATGCACCACAAGCCCCTGTTCCATCAGAAATGATTTGAGCGTCATATCGCCCCGGATGATATCGTCCACAAGATAGGCCAGCGCTTCATTGCATATATCGGCAGTCTCGCCATATTCCACGAGGCTCCTCAGCTTCTCAAAATTATCATATGATTTTTGGTACATGCCGCGGTGGTAGTCCTGATGCACGGCAACCTCGGCGAAGCCCCATTCGGTCAGCAGCGTTTCCTCGCGGGCAAAATGCGGCAGGGAAAATTCAAGCAGACGCTGGATGCCTTTTTCGCGCCTTTCGACGTTCCCCGATTCCGCCGCCCTCGCTGTCAGATTAACCAGTTCCAGCATCACCCTGTGATCGCCGTCCAGTTCCGGAACGTTCAGATCATAGATACTGTGCCATTGATATTTGGGCATTCAAACACCCCTTTTTATCATTGGGTTATTTTGGGCTATTCATGAAACAGATGCCCCCAGTTCCCGTAAGGACAAGCGTAATTCAAAAAATGACAATGGAAAACGTATCCACCTGTTAAAATTAGGACCACCCCCAAGAAATATTCTGAATAATTGTGTGCTGAATTATGGAATACTTATTTGTCTTAATCCGCTTTTCAATCGCGCGAATTGAACGCAGATATTGAACCTCAACATGAACTATTGCAAGTTATTCTCGTTGTAGTTTCAATTATTTAGATAATTTTAATTATAGTTTTGAACGCCGGGAAACGACAGTGGGGCACTTTCGTTATTTGAGAGTCCCGGAATAAGGCAACGCTATTAACGGGCACTTCCGGGCCGGAAATAATTGAAGTTGTAATTAATCTATATCTGAGTTGCCGGTTTTGATGGGCTGGGAAATATTCATGAATCGCTGCATGGATGGACAGAAAAACCTGTCCACCCGACACGTTCAGAATTGGATGGATGGGTGACTTGTATCTGAAAAGGCGTGCCGCCGGACCGCCTCATCGCCGGAACAGCTGGAACCGTTTAGAGTTCCAGAAAATTGTATAAAGTTGCCCAGACACCATAAAATATAGAGCGATTGCAATTCAGGGAATATGCACCACGACCTTGCCCACGGCCTTGCGTGTGGCGAGTGCATTCAGCGCCGCCACACTCTCGTCCAGCGGAAAAATCATTGAGACATGCGGCTTCAGCTTGCCCTCTGCCCACCAGCGGCTCAGCACGGTCATGTTGGCACGGGCCTTTTCAGGAAAGGCAATGCCATAGCTGCCATAGGCCACGCCGACGGCCTGACACTGACGCAGCAGCAGCCGGTTGGCGGGAATGTCCGGGATGACGCCGCTGGCGAAACCGATGATCAGCAGACGCCCGTTACGGTTGATGCAGCGTAAAGACTGCAATGTCGCATCGCCCCCCACCGGGTCGAACACGACATCCACACCCTTTTCATCGGTCAGCCCCAGTACGGTATCCTTGATAGGCTCCTCGGTATAATTCAGCAGATGATCCGCGCCATATTGCGCGCAGACTTTCAGTTTGGCGTCCGTGCTGGCGGCGGCGATCACTTTTGCACCCATCAGCTTGCCCAGTTCGACGGCAGCCAGTCCGACGCCCCCCGCCGCGCCCAGCACCAGAAGGCTTTCACCAGACTTGAGATCGCCGCGATCGGCAAAGGCGTGGTAGACGGTGCCATAGGTAACGATAAATCCCGCCGCGTGATCAAAGGAAACATTGTCCGGGATATGATAGGCGCTAAGCGGCGAGCAACAGACCTGCTCGGCCAGGCAGCCCACGCCTGGTTGCGCCATCACCCGGTCGCCAACCCTGAAATCACCCTTGGCCTTGGGGCCCACCTCCATAATCTCGCCCGCACATTCCATGCCGGGCGCGAATGGCAGTGGCGGCTGGCGCTGATATTTTCCCTGCACGGTCAGAATATCCGGAAAATTCAGGGCGCAGGAGCGCACACGGATACGCAGATGATCCTCTCGCATTAGCGGGGGCGCCATCGTGGTGATGGTGATATCCTCGACCTCGCCGATTTTTTTGCAGACTGCCGCCTTCATTTCTTTCACTCCCGTATTAATCCAGAAAACCGAGTATGGCCCTGGCCACCTCATCCGGCGCATCCAGTTCGGCCAGATGCCCCGCCCCGGCAATGGTGGCGGTTTTTGCATTGGCCCCGATGCCGGACGCAAATTTCTGCTGATAGGAAGCGGGCATCACCTTATCCTCGCTGCCGCGCAGCAATAAAACCGGCTGCTTGATCCGGCCCAGCCGCCGGTCCAGATGGGTATTGCCAAAAGGCCATAAAAGCCGGGCGCCCGCCTCTGCCGCGCGGATCATTTCTATCCGCCATTCCACCGGATTATAACCATTCGGCATCGCCGTCAGTTCGGCAAAACGTTCCGGTTTGACGCATAACATTTTTGGCGCCGCGCCCGGGCGTTGCGCCCAGATATTGGCGATCGGATCTTTGTCGTCATATAATCCGTAGGCGGATACTAGCGCCAGTTTGCGGACCTTTTGCGGAAAAATGGCCGCCACGTCGGCCGCCAGCGCGCCGCCAAAGCCGACGCCGATCAGATCGCCCCCGGAAAGGCCGGCAAAATCGAGAAGATCGCCACAGGCAATGACCCAGTCCAGGTGACTGTCACATTTCAGATGCCCCAGACCGCCGCCAGGAAAACCGGGCAGCGAGGGCACGATGACTTTACGTTTTGCCGCCAGCGCATCCAGAAAGGCATGCCAGCGCGGCGCGCCGCCATAGCCCGGAAAATAGCCGGCTGGCGTGCCCTCTCCCTTTTCCCATACCCGCGCCGCCACACCATTTACGGTGACGGTGCGTTCCTTCAGTTCACTCACTCCGCCGCCTCACGGGTTACGCGGGCTGGAATGGCGCGCTCGGCCTTTGGCATCGGCTTTGGCCACCAGAGGTCTTCCCACTTGTCATCAAACAGGCTCCGGAGCTGCGGCATGACTTTGTCCGCAAACAGCTTGGTGTTGTAGTTGGCCAGATCCTTGCTCATATTTCCATATTGCAGCAACAGCATCAGGTGCCCGACATTCATCTCCCTTGCAACCTTGAGCAGCTTTTCGGCCACTTCATCGGGGCTGCCGAGAATGACATAGCCTTCATCCTCGATGAATTTTATGTCGGTGGCGACCTTGGCCATCCGTTCGCCGCCGGAAGTGGCGACCTTCATCACCTGCGACCCAAACTTGCGGCGGATGGTTTCCTCCGTGGTGTAACCCGGCGGCATGGCGTAGGGGCTGTCTACATGCAGGCTGCGGCCATAAAAATATTCGGCGGGTTCCTTATATATCCGCATTGCCTCGTCATGGCTTTCCGCGACGCCGACAAATTGCAGGAAGCCGGCGCGGTAGGGATTAAGGTCCTTGCCCAGCCGTTTCATTTCGCTCCAGAAGCCCTGCATCGTCTCCATGCCGGCCTTGTAGCCGAAATAGGAAAGATAGGCGTAGACATAATCCATCTCGGCGCACCATTGCCAGGTTTCAATGGACCCGCCGCCCGGAATCCATATTGGCGGATGCGGCTGCTGCACCGGGCGCGGCCAGACATTCACGAAAGGTATCTGGTTATAGCGGCCATTGAAGGAGAAGGCGTCCTTTTCAGTCCAGGCGCGCATCACCAGATCATGCGCTTCGCGGTATTTCTCGCGCAGCATGGACGGGTTCTGGCCCATGGCGTAGCAGGTGTCCATCGGCGTGCCGACCGGGAAGCCCGCAATCAAACGGCCGCCGGAGATGCAATCCAGCATCGCGAATTCCTCGGCCACGCGGGTAGGCGGATTATACAGCGCCAGCGAATTTCCCATGACGCAGATCGCCGTATCCCTGGTGCGCCGCGCCAGCGTGGAGGCAATCAGATTTGGCGACGGCATCATGCCGTACCCGTTGGAGTGATGCTCGTTGACGCAGATGGCGTCAAAGCCGCAATCGGCGGCGAATTCCAGCTCGTCCATGAAGTCATTATACATATGGTGGGCGCGCTTTGGGTCGAACAGACGGGAATCGATGTCCACCCAGACGGAATTATGCTTCTGCTGAAAGTCTTCTGGCAAATCAGTATAGGGCATCAGGTGAAACCAGCATATTTTCATGATCGGCGCTCCAGCGGATTTGCGTTAGGGACAGTCTACGTCATTTTTTCATGGCGATAAAAGCTGTTATAAGGCTATTAGTGTGTCTGCCCCCCGGGGCCGGAAAGTTAGCTATTGCGAACCAAAATCAACTGCTCAGGAAATACTTCAAATGTCTGCCACACAAGAAAAATCCGTCTCCAGTAACACATCTGCAGGTCCGGCAGAGAGCTATGACGCCATCATCGTCGGCGCCGGGTTTGGCGGGCTGGCCATGCTGAACCGGCTCCGGGCCCAAGGGCTGAGCGTACGGGTGCTGGAGGCTGGCGACGGGGTTGGCGGCACCTGGTACTGGAATCGTTATCCGGGTGCGCGCTGCGACGTGGAAAGCATGGAATATTCCTATCAGTTCGATGAGAGCCTGCAGCAGGAATGGTCCTGGCCGGAACGCTATTCCGGGCAGGCCGTCATTCTTAAATATCTCAACCATGTGGCCGACCGGTTCGATATGCGCAAGGATATTCAGTTCAACACACGGGTAAGCGGGGCGGTATTTGACGAGGCCGCGCAACGCTGGACCATCACGGCCGAATCCGGCGCCCGCATGACGGCCAAATATTGCGTCATGGCGACGGGCTGCCTCTCGGCGCCGAACACGCCTGACTTCAACGGATCAGACAGTTTCAAAGGCGATATCTATCACACCGGAAAATGGCCGCATCAGGGCGTGGATTTCACCGGCAAGCGGGTCGGCATTATCGGCACCGGATCATCGGCCATTCAGTCCATCCCGATCATCGCCGAACAGGCCGCCCATCTGACGGTGTTTCAGAGGACGCCGAATTATTCCGTACCCGCAGCGAACCGGCCCATTGACCGGGAAATGGAGCGTGAAATCAAGGCGGATTATGCAGGCTTCCGCGAGCGGGAAAACAGGGAGCAGATCGCATTCGGCTCGCGGTTTCAGGCCAGTGACGTGTCGATACTCGATCTCTCGCCTGGAGAACGCACCAAGGTCTATGAAAAATACTGGCAGATTGGCGGGCTGCTGTTCCTCTACGCCTCCACCGACATGCTGATCAATAAGGAGGCCAATGAGACGGCAGCCGAATTTATCCGTGGCAAGATCCGCAGCATCGTGAAAGACAAGGCCACGGCCGAACTGCTGTGCCCGGATACGGTGGTGGGCTGCAAGCGGCTGTGCGCCGACACCGGCTATTTCGAAACCTATAACCGCCCCAATGTCAAACTGGTGGATGTCGAATTGGCGCCGATCGAGGAACTGACGCCCAGAGGCCTGCGCACCGGCGGCAAGGAATATGAGCTGGATTGCATCGTATTCGCCACCGGCTTTGACGCGATGACCGGATCGCTGCTGCGCATGGACATCAAGGGCCGAAAAGGGCTGAGCCTGCAGCAGAAATGGTCCGAAGGGCCGCGCACCTATCTGGGCCTGACCGTGGTTGGCTTCCCGAACATGTTCATTATTTCCGGGCCCGGCAGCCCCTCGGTGCTGACCAATATGGTGCCCAGCATCGAGCAGCATGTGAACTGGATTTCGGACACAATCCGCGATCTGCGCGAACGTCAGTTAAGCTGCATCGAACCCGTGGTGGAAGCCGAGAACGCCTGGGTCGAGCATGTCAATGAAGTGGGCGCCAGCACCCTGTTCCCGACCTGTAATTCCTGGTATCTGGGGGCCAACATCCCCGGCAAGCCGCGCGTGTTCATGCCCTATCTGGGCTTCCCGGCCTATGTGGAGAAATGCAATCAGGTGCGCGCCAACGGATATGAGGGCTTTGCGCTGAGCAAGGCGTGAATCAAATATGAAACGCCTGCATTTGTGGCCATGACGCAAAAAGAAACCGGGCCGGGAAAATAACAAATGCCCGGCAATGGTTGCAGGAACACGATAATATGTTCAGTGCGGTAATCGTGTGACAGCCATACATGACGGCAACCGGCTTGAAGAGGTGGATTCACTGCGGGGATTAGCAGCGCTTTCCGTCATGCTTTTTCATTTTATTTACAGATATCCGGCGCCCGGAAAACCGAAAATGGAATTAATCGCCTACCTGTTTGGCTATTTTCCAATTCATGAATTTTATATTGGCGAAATCGCCGTCTACCTTTTTTTCATGATCAGCGGTTTCGTCATTTCCATCACTGCACTAAATTGCACCACCATGGGGGAGTTTGCCTATCGCCGGTTTTCACGGCTGTATCCGGTTTACTGGGGCGGGCTTATCTTCATGGCGCTGACGATCATGCTGTTTGGCGCCGGAAGGGCAATCAGCGTCACCCAGATGCTGTTCAATCTGATGATGCTCCACGAATATGTTCACGCCCGGCATATTGCCGCTGTTTTCTGGAGTTTGACTGTCGAGTTATCATTCTACTTTCTTGTTGCATGCGTCATCGGGTTGGGTCTGATGCCCTATCGCAGGCCTTTATTGCTAGCCTGGTCGCTGCTGATATTTTTGTATGGATTTTATTCCATCCCCAATCCCATTCCGTGGCCTGTTGTGAAACTGCTGGTGCTGAACCACAGACAATTCTTCATCTACGGGATTGCCGTGTATGAACTATGGAAGGCAAAACAAGCAGAAACCGGCGTCACCGACCGCTTCTATTTATTATTGATCGCGATTTCCATTGCTTCCTGCATGGTTCGATATCCAGCCGTGGTTTTTATCATACTTATCGGCATCCACGCCCTGTTCTATCTGGCTGTGATGAAAAAGCTGGCCTTTCTCAGGAACCGCCTACTGGTTTATTTGGGCGGAATATCCTATGCGCTGTACCTGGAGCACAGCATCATCGGGCCAATCCTGATGGATCATCTGGCCCTGCCGCGCGCAGTGGAGATAGTGGCGGCCTCGATTGCCGCCCTGCTAGCAGCGCTAGCGCTCACCTCATTGATTGAGCGTCCGGCGCTTGGCTGGCTGCGGCGTCAACTGCCCCGGCTGGGCCACGCCACGAGGGCGGCCCAGCCGGAGCAGTTGACGCTACACAGAACAGTTGACTACTGCGCCGCCCGCAACACCGGCGCCGCCTGACGGCCCCGTAACAGACGCCCGGGCAGCGCGCCCGTGGATTCGCCGTCGATGAAGGTCACTTGACCTGACACGATGGTGAATTTATAGCCTTTGGCTTTCTGAATCAGCCGCTGGCCGCCCGCCGGCAGGTCATGCACGATATGCGGCGCGTCAGCGGACAGATTATCAAAGTCGATGACATTGAAATCGGCCTTCATGCCGGGCGCAATCACGCCGCGGTCCATAAATCCGACCATCTGCGCCGTGTCCTGGGTCTGGCGTTTGACCAGATATTCAAGCGGCAGTTTTTCACCGCGCGTCCGGTCGCGCGCCCAGTGGGTGAGATGCGTAGTCGGGAACGACGCGTCGCACAGGATGCTGCAATGCGCCCCGCCGTCGCCAAGACCAAAAGCCGTATGCGGGCTCAGGATCATCTCGCGGGTGACATCCAGATTATTATCCAGATAGTTGGCAAGCGGCGCATATAACAGTTCCTTGCCGTCGCGCTGCAACAGCATGTCATAGACCAGCTCTTCCGGCCGGACGCCATGCGCCTCGGCCAGCGCCTTGACGCTTTTCTCCACCGGCGGCTCATAATCCGGCGGATCGCCCAGCGGGAAAATCTTGTGCATCGAACGGAAAATGTTGGTCAGCATCGGATTGCCGCTGGCCTTTTGCGAAAGGATTTGCGCCCGCACTTCGGGTTCGCGCATTTTGGCGACACGTTCGCTGAGCGGCAGATGCGCAATAGCCTTGTAGCCGGGATGCGAACTGAACGGATTCAGCGTGGCCTGCAAACCAAACAGCAGGCAGATCGGGCGCGCCGCGACCTGGCCCTTCATCTGCAAGCCATCCTTGACGGCCCGGGTGATATTGTCGAGCAGCTGCCGCCAGCCGTCGGGCCGGTGATCAAACTGGATCAGCGAGATCGACATCGGCAGACGGCTTGCCTCAGCCATTTCGCGCAGCAGCGCAAATTCCGCATCCATGTCATCGAAATCAGAGATCATTTCGAACACTCCCTTGCCGGTCTGCCCCATCGCCCGGGCAATGCCGACCAGTTCCTTGCGTTCGGCGCCGTAGCTGGGAATGATGCCGCCGTCGCGCGAGCGATGGTTCAGACTGCGCGAAGAGGAAAATCCGATCGCTCCGGCATTCATCGCTTGCGCGGCCAGACGGCCCATCTCGGCAATGTCGGCGTCCGTCGCCGCCTCGCGCTGAATGGCGCGTTCGCCCATCACATAGACACGCAGCGCCGCATGTGGCAATTGCGCGCCAATATCCACGGCATGCGGCTTGCTTTCAATCGCCTTCATATAGTCTTCGAAAGTTTCCCATTCCCATTTCATGCCTTCAACCAGCACGGCGCCGGGAATGTCTTCCACCCCTTCCATCAGGGCAATCAGCGCCTCGCGCTGTTCCGGCCGGGCGGGTGCGAAACCCACACCGCAATTACCCATCACCACCGTGGTCACCCCATGCCAGCACGAGGGCGAGAGCAGCGAGTCCCACGAAACCTGCGCGTCATAGTGGGTGTGCACGTCCACAAAGCCCGGCGTCACCAGCAGGCCGGTGGCGTCAATTTCCTTTTTGCCCTGGCCGGAAACGATTCCAACCACCGTAATCAGGCCATTGTCCACCGCGACATCGCCCTTGAACCGTGCGCCGCCGGTGCCATCAATGATGGTGCCGCCTCGTATCACCAGATCATGCATGATTGTTTCCTCCGTTTGGGGCCATACAACCGCCCGCCTTTCGAGAATAAGTCTCCCCGGTTAGGGAAAGACTAACATCTTCAGCGGCGGACGGGCGAATAATTTCAATGTTTCCGGACGTGCTTATTTTGCCTGTGATTTCAAATGTTCATGCAGGATATGGGTGGCCTCAACTGCAAAGGGAAAGCCGGCATAGGCGGCCAGGGTGACGATCTGCTCCTGCAATTCTTCCTTGGTCACCCCATGCCGGAAAGCGCCCGGAATATGGATTTTCAGTTCATCCTGCCGGCCCAGCGCACCAAGAAATGAATTGACGATCAGGCTGCGGTCCCGCTTGGAAAGCTCTGTCCGCTCCCAGATATCACCGAACACGAAGTCAATGGCGAACGTGCCGATCGGTCCCATCTGCTTTTCCAGCCCCGCCAGCGTCACGTCCATATTATCGAATATCTGACCGCCGGTAAGTTTGGCGAGGCCCGGTCCCGAACGCGTCCGGCGTTCCGAAAGCGACAGCCGCTCTGCATGCGGCAGCTTGCCATCGGCCGGCGCATGGCCCATTTCCGCCAGCACTTCATTGGTGACACGCATCGCATTGAGGGAGCGCGGGAAACCGGCATAGCCGCACATATGGATGAAAATTTCACGGACTTCGGTCGGCGTCAGCCCATGATTAATGCCGCCGCGCACATGCGCCTTCAGCTGCTCCAGCTGGCTGAGCGCCCCCAGGATGGAAATCACGATCAGCGAACGGTCCCGGCGGCTGATGCCGGGGCGCGACCATACATCGCCGAGCGCGAAATCGACGGCGAAGGAACCCAGCGCCCCGTTTTGGTCTTCCAGCCGCGCCGCGGCTTTTTCAGGTTCACTTGTGGCTGCAAGCGTGCGCAATACATCAAGCCCGCGCGCCCGGCGTTCTGCATGTGTCATGTCGCCCATCTGTGTCTCCCCGTTTGTTTGTGTTATTCTGAACATGAGCCTAGCTTTATTTAGCCGCCGGGACAAATATGAATTCATGATCTGGATAGTGTCAGGGATGGTGGCGCTGCTGGCGGGGCTTCTGCTGTTGCGGCCGTTGGCAGCCGCCGATCCGGTCCGGATGGCGAAATGGATCAGATTTGGGGGAGCCGGCATCGTTATGGCTGTCGCCATCTATCTGATCGTAACCGGCCGCATGTCCATTGGCTTGCCGCTGCTTGGATGGGCCGTACTGCTGCTGCGCCGAAAACCAAAAGCAGCGTTCCAGGAAAATTCCCGTTCGCATGCGGGACGAAACCAGGAGAGCCCGCGCGCCCGAACCGGGCTGTCGCCCCAGGAGGCCCTCGACATACTTGGCCTGAAACCTGGCGCCGGCCGGGACGAAATTCGCGAAGCGCATAAGCGGCTGATGCAGGCCTGTCATCCCGACCGTGGCGGTTCGGACTATCTTGCCGCCCGGATCAATGCCGCAAAAGACGTTTTGTTATCCTGAACAACTGTAACGCTAATCACTTGTCAGGTTTTTGGCATTATGCAAGAAGCGGCATGCAGAAAGCCGCACCGTGCCCCCCTGTATCCAGAAGGCCTGAGGAAAACCATGAGTC
>SHWM01000073.1 GCA_009693835.1 Alphaproteobacteria bacterium | reverse complement strand
GCATGTCAGTCATTTCTGGACACGGGACCAATATGCGGCGGCTTTCAAGGAACTTAGGCTTCATCTTCGCGTGGCGGAGGACAAGACGGCGCAATATTGCGAAATGATTGAAGATGGTTTCCGTCAGCTGACGCATAACATGAACGGTCTGCTGTCGGCCGAAACCGATCCTGCACGGAAGTCGGATCTGCTGCGGGCTGTGGCTTTTGAATCTCGCCGCTGGGCCGTGCGCGCCGAGGCCTTTCACTCCAGCGATATAGCCGTTTACCGTTTTGGCGGCGACACCGGATAAGCCTGTTTCCCGGCCGCGCTCCCGCTTTGACCCCAGCTCCCGTCTGTGCGAAAATCATGCCGTATGGTTGGATGCAAGGCATGATAACGGATATCACACAGGGAGCAATTGAAGATGAGCGGTAAAAAAACCATCCGCATCGGCGGCGCCACGGGTTTCTGGGGCGATACCAGCATGGGCGCGCAGCAATTGGTGCGAGACGGTAATGTCGATTATCTGGTGTTTGATTATCTTGCTGAAATCACCATGTCCATCATGGCCCGCGCCCGCGCGAAAAATCCCGAGCAGGGCTATGCACTGGATTTCGTGACCGGTGTGCTGCGCGGCATCCTTCCCGAGGTGGCCCGCCAGGGGATAAAGATCATTTCCAATGCAGGCGGGGTGAATCCGGTTTCCTGTGGCCGCGCCACACAGGCGCTGGTGGACGAGATGGGCCTGAAACTGAAGGTCGCCGTCGTGACCGGCGATGACATCCTTGATCGTGCCGAAGCGATGCGAAAGGCCGGGGTCGGGGAAATGTTTAATGGTTCTGCGATGCCCCCCAAACTGATGTCGATGAATGCCTATCTGGGGGCGCCCGGAATTGCGGCGGCGCTGGATCGGGGCGCGGATATTGTGATTACCGGACGCTGCGTGGACAGCGCGGTGACATTAGGCGCCTGCATCCATGAGTTTGGCTGGAAGCTGGATGACTATGACCGGCTTTCCGCCGGCAGCCTGGCGGGGCATATTCTCGAATGTGGCGCCCAGGCGACGGGCGGCATTCACACCGACTGGCATCTGTCGCCCGACTGGGACAATATCGGATTTCCGATCGCGGAAGTTTCTCCCGACGGGAGTTTCGTGCTCTCGAAGCCGGAAAACACGGGCGGCATCGTCAGTTTTGGCACGGTGGCGGAACAGATGCTGTATGAAATCGGCGACCCGCAGGCCTATCTGCTGCCCGATGTGAGCTGCGATTTTTCTGCCGTCAAAATCGAACCGATGGGCAAGGATAGAGTGCGTGTCAGCAGCGCCAAAGGTCTTCCGCCCACGGATAGTTATAAAACCTCTGCCACGTACGAGGAAGGATACCGCGTGGGTATCTATCACACGATTGGCGGAATTGATGCAGCCCTCAAGGCGGAAAAAACCGGCGAGGCGATATTCAAGCGGTGCAGCCGGATTTTCCGGGAAATGAACATGCCCGATTTTATGGAAACCAGCATCGAGGTATTGGGCGCCGAGGCCAGCTATGGCCCGCACAGCCGCGCGCGCGGGGCGCGCGAAGTGGTGCTGAAAATGGCGGCCAAACATGAAAATCAGAAAGCGCTTGAGATGCTGGTGCGGGAATCCTCGTCTGCGGCCACGGGCATGGCGGCGGGCACCGGCGGCATGTCTGGCAACCGGCCCAAGACCTCGCCGGTCGTGCGGCTGTTTTCCTGCCTGACGCCAAAGCGTGAAATCCAGGTTGAGGTGCATATGGGCAATGAAAAAATTCCCGTGGATGTGCCGGACAAAGGTGGCTTCAGTGCCGGGGCCATCACGCGCGCCGCGGCGCCGGCGGACCCGGCGCCCGCCAGCGGAATGACCGAAGTGCCGCTTGTGGCGCTGGCCTATGGGCGCAGCGGCGACAAGGGGAATCATTCCAATATCGGCGTCATTGCACGCAAGCCGGAATATTTGCCCTATATCCGCTCGGCGCTCTCGGAGGAAAAGGTGGCGCAATATTTTGCGCATATCCTGCAGGGCAAGGTGCATCGCTATGATGTGCCGGGAATACATGGGCTGAATTTTCTGCTGGAGGATATTCTGGGCGGCGGCGGCCCGGCCAGCCTGCGCAATGACCCGCAGGGAAAGGCGTTTGCGCAGATGCTGCTGGATTATCCGGTGCGGGTGCCCGGTGCTATTGTGGAGGCTGCGGGTGCTCAGCAGGCCGAGCGCGCCGCATGAGTATGCGGCGGGGGCGCCTGGTGTCGCACAAGTTTCCTGTATTCGCGGCCGCCGTTGCGGCGTTTCTGCTGGCCGCCTTCGGCCGGGCAGAGGCCGCGCAGGAAGTTCGCACGCCGGATCAGCAGAATTTTTACGATATCTACAAAGAGCTGGTCGAGATGAATACGACCGCTAACAGCGGCGATACGGTCCTCGCCGCAAACGCCATGGCGAAACATCTGATCGCGGCGGGGTATGCCAAGGCCGACGTGCAGGTTTTGGAAAATGGTCCGCGTAAAGGCAATCTTGTGGCGCGGTTGCGGGGGACTGGCGCGAAGAAACCGGTCCTGCTTCTGGCGCATCTGGACGTGGTTGAGGCCAAGCGGGAAGACTGGACAACTGATCCCTTCAAGCTGGTGGAGAAGGATGGTTATTTCTACGCGCGCGGGTCGATTGACGATAAGGCAATGGCGGCAAGCTATGTTGCCAATCTCATCCGCTACAAAAAGGAAGGCCTGGAGCCGGATCGGGATATCATCGTGGCGTTGACGACGGACGAGGAGATAGCGGATGCGGGGTTTGACGGCGCCGCCTGGCTGGTTAAGAACCATCGCGATCTCATTGATGCTGAATTCGTGATCAACGAAGGCGGAAGGGGCCTGCTGAAAGATGGCGTGCCCTATTCTTTTCTGATTCAGACCGCCGAGAAGATCTTTGTCAATTATTGGCTCGAAGTGCACAACGCCGGCGGCCATAGTTCGATGCCATCGAGGGACAATGCGATCTACCGGTTGGCGGGGGGACTTGCAAGGTTGCAGGCATTCGATTTTCCAGCCAGTCTTAACGATACAACACGCGAATATTTCCTGCGCAGTTCCGAACTGGAGCAAGGGCAGGTTGCCGTCGATATGAAGAACGTGGCGTCGCCGGCGCCGGACCCCGCCGCTATTGCGCGTCTGTCAGAAGTTCTTCCCTATAATGTGACGCTGCGCACGACCTGTGTTGCGACGCGTCTTGAAGGGGGCCACGCCAATAATGCTCTGCCGCAACTGGCCCGTGCGCTTGTTAATTGCCGCGTTATGCCGGGACAAGGCGTCGATGAAGTAACGGCTACGTTGACCAGGGTCATGGCGGATGAGGCGATATCCGTAAAACCGGATTTCATCGACGTGACGAGCGCCCCTTCACCATTGGACTCCGATGTTGTCCGTGCAGCGCGAGAGATAGCCCAGTCCATGTGGCCGGGTGTTCCCGCAATTCCGTCCATGTCGGCGGGCGCGACTGACACACGCTTTTTGCGTAACGCAGGAATTCCCGGTTACGGTGTGAGCGGGCTATTCATGGACCGGATGGAGAACCGGATACATGGCAGGGACGAGCGCGTCCTCATTAAGCAGCTTTTCGATAGCCACGAATTTCTGTACCGGCTGACAAAGCAACTTGCCAAGCCCTAGCAATGTTGTCCTGCGATCCGGTGTCGCGACGTGGTGCGCGATGGTGCTAGCCGCGTGTATGCCGCTCACGCAAAAAACCGGCCTGCACAATGTGCGGCCCGCCATCGAGGCCGGCTATTATGTGACGGCGGATGGCGTGCGGCTGCCACTTGGTGTGCATTCAGCGAACCCGTCACGTGCGGTCATTGTGGCGCTGCACGGTTTCAATGATTACCGGACGGAATTTGATATGGCCGCCGAATGGTGGATGCTGCATGGCATTACGACTTATGCCTATGATCAACGTGGCTTTGGGGGCGCGCCGCGCCGGGGGGTGTGGCCGGGCGCCGGCGTTCTGGCCGATGACGCCCGCAGCATGATTTTACTGGCGCGCGCTGCGCATCCAGATGTGCCCGTCTATTTACTGGGCATGAGCATGGGGGGTGCGGTGGCGCTGGAACTGGCGGGATCGTCCATTCCTCCGGATGTTGATGGTGTCATTCTGGCGGCGCCCGCCGTCTGGGGCTGGTCCTCGCTCAACCCCCTCTACAAGGGTGTGTTGTGGGTGGCCGCGCATACGGTCCGCGCCAACAAGATGACGGGTCAGGGGCTGGGCATCGTCGCCTCCGATAATTTGGAAATGCTGCGCGCGCTGGGGCGCGACCCGCTGATCATTCATGAAACGCGCACCGATGCGGTGTATGGGCTTGTTGAACAGATGGAACGCGGATACCGCGCGGGGTCAAAAATACAACTGCCCGTATTGGTCCTGTATGGCGAAAAGGACCGGGTGATCCCGAAAAGGCCTGTGCGGGAACTGATTGCGGCCCTGCCAGGGCCTAAGCGTGTAATCATATATCCCAATGGATACCATATGTTACTGCGGGATTTGCAGGCGGAAACGGTGTGGCGCGACATTGCCGGATTTGTAAAATGCCCGCCATCGCGGGGCCAGGCGCCGGGGGAATAATTAAGCTTATATTATATATGTGCTAGTAGGTTAGGTCCCAGCAGTTGCATAAGTCGTCAACATAGCTGTCCCTGCCGCATTGCAGGGATGCTGCGTTGGAAAAGTAACGGCAATACGGATGACGGAAGACGAAACCGTACTAGAAACGGACACTGAAATAAAAGGAACTTTGGCTGCCTGGTGGAATGGCGATGATTCCCAGGCCGTATCTCCGTTGCCCGCCCTGATTGTGAATTTAGCCATGTCAAATATTAAAAATTTCCGCCGGAAGATGCTGCTGTGGTGGAATGGCGGGGTTGATTTCGAGTACGAAATTTCTCCTGCTGAAGAATATCAAGCACGGGCCCAGACTAAATCGCCGCTCCGGAAACATCAGGAAATCAATGCCCGCGGCCAGGTGGCGCAAGCGCTGTGGGGCGAGGGAAATCTGACCCCCGGCCCAGCCGCATTTATCCAGGAAATAACCCACCGGCTAGGCGTGACCCAGGAGATGAGCATGCTGGATCTGGGTGCGGGGCTTGGGGGTCCCGCCCGTGCTATTTGTGAAGAGACTAAAGTCTGGATATCTGCGTTTGAAGTGGTGCCGGAATATGCGAAGGCCGGCAAGGAACAGTCCCTTATGCATTGCATGGGAAAGAAAGTGGCCTTTACAGAATTCTATGCTGACACAGTGAAGTTGCCAGAGCACAAATATGACTGTGTGTTTTCAAAGGAGATAATGCACCACGTCAAGGATAAGCGGCGCCTGCTGCATCAAATTCAGGGTGCATTGAAAAAAAACGGCCAGTTCTTCTTTACCAATTATGTGATTACGGAAAAGGGTAAGAGATCCTCATGCGTGTCCGAATGGAATGGGGCCGACGGGCAAGAGAGTTATTTCTGGAGCGAGGAAGAATACAAGGCCGCCTTCGCCAAGTGCAAACTGGATCTTCGCGTCAGCGAGGATCTGTCCGCAAAATATTGCGAGATGATCGCAGACGGCTTTCGCAGTCTGCGGCAACATATGGACGCGCTGATCGAAGAGGAAACCGATCCGGAGCGGCATTCGGAAATGCTGCATGCACTGGCATTTGGAACCAGACGCTGGGCCATGCGCGCCGAAGCCCTGCAGTCGGGCGACATGGCTCTTTTACGCTTCAGCGGGCTGAATGGGGCGGCGTCGGAAGTCCGCTAGCTGGAGAAAAAATTCAGCTCCACCTTCACGCCATCCGGATCATGCACGAAAATCTGCTGCACCTTGAAATCCGGCAGCGACATTTCCGAAAATTTAATTCCGCGCTCCTGCAGGTTGGCCCGGGTGCCCTCAAAATCAGTAGCTCTGAACGCCACATGATCCAGCGTGCCCATGCCGTTCCGGTCATTGCGATCAACGCTGACCAGATGCACAACGGCCTTCTCGCCGCAATATAGCCAGGCGCCGGGTATCTTGACATTGGGCCTTTTACCCTTACGCAGGCCCAGAACATCTTCATAAAATTTCACCGACCGTTCCAGATCGTCCGTCGTGATATTGTAATGATCGAGATCAGCTAGCGCCATGGTCCGCTCCTCCGTGAAATTTCTCGGGCAATGCCGTGTTACGTTGGGGCTATTTTCGCCTCTGTCCCGGCTCAGCACAAGGGGCTTGTTGGGTAGGACTGACTTCTTGTCAGAATTAAGGACGGATGCTATTGATTGCAAGGGATTAAGCGGAAAATTCCGCAAGTTGGGCGGCGGCGGGGACGTGTGCAGGAGATGCGCCAGGGCCATTTGCGGCATGGCTCCACCGGCAATAAGAAAGAAAGAGGAAACGGCCCGCAATGATCAGGCGCATAGAAAACGCGGTATTCTCGATTCGTAAGACCATCCTGCTGGCCCTGCTCCTGCTTACCCTGGTTACAGGGTATTTTGCCACGCAGTTGCGATTTGACGCCGGCTTTATCAAGCAGTTGCCGACGGATCATCCGTTCATCGAAACTTATATGGCGTATCGCGACAAGCTGCCTTCGCCCAATTCAATTATCATCGGGGTGCATCCACGCCAGGGCACAATCTGGACGGTGGACGCGCTGCGCCGCCTTAATGATGTCACAGATGCGGTGTTTTTCCTTCCCGGCGTGTATCGCGGTTCGGTCCAGTCCCTGTGGACGCCGAACACACGGGTGCTGGAAGTCAATGAAGACGGGTTGCTCGCCTATAATGTGATCGAGTCCAACGTCACACCCAAAAATATTGATGATAAAAAGATCGAAAGGATACGCAATAACACCCTGCGCGGCGGGCAGGTGGGGCAACTGGTGTCACATGATTTCACCATTGCCTCGATCAGGGCCAATCTCAACGATTTTGACCCCAGGACCAAAAAGTCTCTGGACTATATTGATCTAGGCCACCGCCTGGAAACCGAAATACGCGACCGGTTCGAGGACGATAAATATGAAATTCATATAATCGGGTTCGCCAAGATGATCGGCGACATCGCGCAGGAAGCAAAAAATGTTGGTGTCTTTTTTCTGCTGGCCTTCGTTCTGACCACGCTTGCGGTCTATGCCTATTCCCGCTCGGCCGTGCTGACGCTGCTTGCGGTGTTCTGCTCGCTTGTCTCGGTCATCTGGCAGTTTGGGCTGTTGAAACTGTTTAATATCGGGCTGGACCCGCTGGCGGTGCTGGTGCCGTTTCTGGTCTACGCCATAGGAGTCAGCCATGGTGTGCAGCAGATCAATCTGATCTCGGCGGAAATCTGTGGCGGCCGCGACAGCGAGGCGGCGGCGCGCGCCACATTCAGCCGTTTGCTGGTTCCGGGCATCATGGCGCTGGTCACGGCGCTGGTCGGGTTCATGACGCTTTATCTGATCCCCATTCCCATGATTCAGGAAATGTCGGTGATGGCCACCATCGGCGTGTCGCTGAAAATCATCACTAATCTGTTCATGCTGCCCATTCTGGCCTCCTACTGCAAATTTGGGCCCGCTTACATACAGCGCGCCGCGCGTGCGAGAGAACGGCGCGCGGCCGCCATGCGCTGGCTGGCAGGGGTCGCGCAGCCCCGGGCCAGCGCGATCACGCTTGCCATTGGCGCCGTCATTTTCATTGTGTCGGTCGCCGCCACCCGCGACCGGCATGTCGGCGATCTGCATCCGGGCGCGCCGGAATTGTGGCCGCAGGAACGCTATAATATCGACACCAATCTTATGGTGGACAAGTTTTCGATGAACCTGGACGCGTTTATCATTATCGCCGAGATGCCGGAACTGTCCTGCATTGATTATCCGGCGATGGATCTTCTGGACCGTTTCGCCTGGCATATGCAGAACACCGAAGGCGTCAAATATGCCATGTCGCTGGCGACACTGGCCAAACTTGGCTATTCGGTGTGGTCGGAAGACAATCTGAAATTCAAGGCCCTGCCGCGCAATAAAAACACCTTCTCGCTGACGGTTGGCGGGGTTTCGCTGCGGACCGGATTGCTGAATGAAGAATGCACGATGCTGCCCGTGATCGCCTTTACCCAGGATCACAAGGCCACGACGATCAAGCGCGTGGTGGCGTCCGCCAAACAGTTTATCGCCGACAATCCGACGCAAGGGGTCACCTTCAAACTGGCGTCGGGCAATGTCGGCATCATGGCGGCGACCAATGAAGTGATTGCGGAAAAAGAGGTTCCGATGCTGATCGCGGTCTACGTCGCTATCATTACGCTCGTCGTATTGGCCTATCGCGACTGGCGCGCGACGATCTGCTGCTGCGCGCCGCTGATACTGGCTACGTTTATCGGTTACTGGTTCATGTCCTGGCAGGAGATCGGGCTGAAAGTGTCCACCCTGCCGGTGCTGGTGCTGGCGGTGGGCATCGGGGTGGACTATGCCTTTTATATTTATAGCCGGATGCAGGGCTATCTAGATGCTGGAATGCCAATAGCGGCGGCCTATGCCCAGGCGCTTCAGGAAACCGGAATGGCGGTGATGTTCACCGGCGCCACCCTGTGTATCGGCGTGTCGACATGGGCGTTTTCGGCCCTGAAATTTCAGGCCGACATGGGCATTCTGCTGTCCTTCATGTTCCTGATCAACATGATCGGCGCCGTCACCCTGCTGCCGGCGCTGGCGGTAACGCTGGAGCGATGGTTCCCGCGCCGAATTAAAACGGCAGCAGGAGGGGGCTGATTGGCCCCCCATCATTTTTTTCAGGGCCTCCTGCATCTCGCTCAGAATTTTGGCGATATGTGGGTTCTTGCCAATCGCGTCCCAATAGGCGGCTAGCCTGAGATAGCCCTCCAGCGGTTTGGGAACAACGAAACGCGGCAGAACATTTTGAAGTAAAAACAGGGACGCGCACAATAACCCGTCGGCATGCGTCAACTGTCCGGAAGAGGCGTAGCCGCCTTCGCCGATCAGCGCCTCCAGATCCTTCAGGGCGATGTGTAAATTCGGCAGCGCTTCGGAAACCGCGTCTTCTGATAGGGGCCTGCCGAACAGCTTGAAAATCATCAGCTGCGCGCGCGGTATAGGGCGACAGATTGGTATTATAAAGCTTCATAATGGCGTTCCCTCTGGATTAGTATCGGGCGCAAGGTGCACGGGAACATGCCGTGTTGTCACTGGATTTCATTTTTGGGAGAAGGATATGAAAGCGCTGCGGTGTGACGCCTATGGGCCGCCGGACAGCCTGCGGCTGGAAGACGTGCCAGCGCCAATATTACGCACCGGGCAGGTGCTGATTTCCATCCGGGAGGCGGGCGTAAATTTTGTCGATGCGCTGTGCATGCAGGGGACCTATCAGATCAAACCCGCATTGCCGTTCATTCCGGGTATGGAAGTGGCAGGCCGCGTGGAAGCGGTTGCGCCGGGCGTGTCCCAGGTGGCGGCGGGCGACCGGGTGGCCTGTCTCGCGGGTATTGGCGGCGGCTTTGCGGAACAGATTGCCGTGGCGGCGGACCGTCTGGTGCGGCTTCCGGACAGCATGGACTATGCCACAGGCGCAGGCTTCATGCTGACTTACTGCACCTCGCTTTATGCACTCGAAAACCGTGCACAGATCAAGCCCGGAGAAAACTTGCTGGTGCTGGGCGCGGCGGGCGGCGTCGGCCTGGCGGCGGTTGATTTGGGAAAGGCGCTGGGCGCGCGTGTCATTGCGGCGGCCAGCAGTGCGGCCAAGCTGGAGCAGTGCCGCGCCATGGGCGCAGATGCGCTGATCAATTATGATACGGAAGATCTGAAAGAACGTGTGCGGGCGCTGACCAATGGCGCGGGGGCTGATGTGATTTACGATCCCGTCGGCGGCAAATATGCCGATCCCGCGTTGCGCACCAGCGCGTTGAAGGGCCGCTATCTGGTGGTCGGCTTCGCAAATGGCGGCATTCCACGCATTCCGCTCAATCTTACCCTGCTGAAAGGGTGTGACATTGTGGGCGTGGACTGGGGCCAGTTCAGCGCCCGCTTTCCCGAACAGGCCGCGCCAGTGCGGGCGCGGCTGATGCAGTTGTTTGCATCAGGCAGCATTACGCCCTGTGTCACGCAAACCTATCCGTTTGCCCGTGCGGCCGATGCGCTTAAGGATCTGCTGGCGCGCCGGGTGATTGGCAAGGCGGTCTTGTTGCTGGAAGGATGATCAGGATTTAAACGGTTACGCCAGGATTGTGGCCTGTTCGACGGGCCTGCCCTCTTCACTCCATCTCTGCATGCCGCCGCGCAGAACAAAAACCCGCCCAAAGCCTGCCCCGCCCAACACCTGCGCCGCCCTGGCGGAGCGCTTGTCCGTCAGGCAGACCATTACAATGCGCTTATCGGGCGGCAGCCCAAGATTAGACGGCGCGGAAACAAGTTGCTCGACCGGCAGGTTCCGCGCGCCGGGGATATGGCCCATAGGACCGGAAAACTCGTCCGGGTTCCGCACATCCAGAAGGATCCAGTCTGCCTTTTCGTCAAGCGCCGTTGCGAGTATTTCCGGTTCAATCCATTTGGTTTCGTTTCCCCTTCCGCCCGACCGCCTGAGCAGCCGGGGAAGACTGGTGATGGCTGCAACCAGGCCGCTTACTGCCAGAAAGAAACTTCGGCGATTGAAAAATTTTGTCATTCCCCTGTCTCCTCTCGGTGGCCAAGCGGATAGATGCCGGGCGGGCCAATGAACGGCTGAATCAGCAGGCGGTCCAGCCGCTGGTCGCGAGCAGCGCCAAATTGGCCGATGCCTATATTCACCGCCTCATGCCCTACTTTGGGTTGGGCTCTGTATGTGCCAAACAGATGGTCCCACCAGGGCACATTAAATCCAAAATTGCTGTTGGTCTCGGACATCACGACAGAATGATGCACCCGGTGCATATCCGGTGTGACGATGAACCGGCGTAATATCCTGTCTGCACGCAGCGGCAATTTCAGATTGGCATGGTTGAACAGGGAGACTCCATTCAGCAGAACTTCGAAAATCAGCACCGATAGCGCGGGCGCGCCTAGTGCCGCTATGACCATGAATTTAATTCCCATGGAAAGAATGATTTCTACCGGATGAAAGCGCGACCCGGTGGTGACGTCAAACTCAGGATCGGCATGGTGCATGCGGTGCAGCCGCCATAACGATGGCGCCGCATGAAACAGCACATGCTGCAGATAGATGATCAGGTCGAGAAGAATAATGGCAATGATGATCTTTGCGGTATCGGGCAGTGTCACTATTTGTAAAAGACCCCAGCCGCGGCTTGCCGCAAACGCTGCAAAGGCCACAGCAGAGCCTGGGAACAGAAAACGCGCGAGAAGCGCGTTCAGCGCCGAAATGGCAATATTGCCCGGCCATCTGCGCCTGCGGCCCAACGACCTTGCGCGCCTCGGGAACACAGCTTCCCCCAGCGCCATGAGCGTAAACAAGCTGGTGAAAATACCTAGCCGGATCGCCGGCTCATAAGTGTAAATCCATTCATTCATGACCGATGATATGTCCTAGTCCCAGCGCCACATCAGCAGCTGATTATTGGCGGGGATCACTTTATAATTTACTAGTCTCGTATTCCCTGCATTACCCTAATTAAAAATTCTTCAAAGAGCGGTACAGTAAAAGCGGTATCACCATGAGCCGGACTGTATATCATACCTTTCTTGATAAGCTGGCTACGTAGTGGAGCTACCCTATTTACTGGCACCCCAAGTTTATCGGCAATGTCACCAGATCGTTGAGGATTGGAGCCTAACTCAGCAAGTGCACGAACATATTTTTTTTCACTTGGGGTTAACCGGTCAAATCTGACCCTGAAAAAATCCTTGTCTAAATTCTGTATCGATTGGTTCGTCGCCTCCGTCACATCATCAATTGTAATTGTGGTCTTGTTGGCGATATTCCAAGAATGTTTCCCCCATTCCTGTAAAAAATATGGATAACATCTTGTAGCGCGAATAATTTCATCCAGCGCTTCTTCTGTAAAATTTACACCAAGACTTTGTACTGGCTTTTGCAGCGCGGTTTTTGCGTCATTTGTTTTTAGCGGACCAACTTCTGGATATGTAAAAAGGCGCTCGGCGTAGGATTTTGAATTACCCGCCTTACCAACCAATTGAGGTAAACCAGCCCCAATTACTATCAATGGTAATGATTTTTGCGACACACGATGAACGGCCATGATCAACGCACTTAGCTCAACTTCATCAATATATTGTAATTCATCAATAATGATAGCTACTGCTGTTTGACGGTCCTTTGCTGCTTCACCGATCGCAACGAATAAGTCAGCCAGGTCAGTTTCCAAATCTCCGCTGTCTGCCACACCTGTTTCCGCATCGTAATCAAATGAAAATTCCAGATCTCCAACTTTGACTTTTACGCCGTTCACAAAACTTTTGAATACTCGAAAGCTACGCTTTACTTTTTCATTAATTGTCCCGCCTCGACCGAGGTTCAGCAGTATGCGGCGCAGGTTTAATGCCAATAATTCCGATAGTGACTTTTTTTGTCTGCTTTCATGTGCTTCTATAAGGGCAACCCGATATCCCCTTTCTTCAGCCAAATGCTGTATCTCAATTAAGAGTACCGTTTTGCCTACTCCCCTTAAACCAACCAAGATCATGCTTTTTTCAGATCGGCCGTTTTTTACACGATCTAAAGCAACCAATGCTTGCTCCAATATTTCTTGCCTACCTGCTAATTCCGGCGGTGGTGACCCTGCCCCAGGTGAGAATGGGTTTTTACCTTTATCCATCCGTCCAAGCCTCATTTAATATTATCAAAGTTATCATGATTTGTGATAACTTTGATAATATTAAATAACAATCATAAACTAGAGCCCGAGTGATTAAAATTAGCTATCCCCTGCGCCATACCAGCAACTGGTTATTGGCGGGCATGGGGTGATCGGCCACGAGGCGCAGGCCAATCGCCCGCGCCAGCGCATCCACCGCCTCAAAATCGCGGACGCCGCTCCGGGGGTAGCGCTGTTTCAGCCACAGATCGAATTGCGCATTGCTGGGCGTGGTGAAATCGCCTTTGTATTTGAACGGCCCGTACAGGCAGATGGTCGCGCGTTCGGGGATAATCTGGCCGATGCCCCTGAACATATGCGTGACGTGGTCCCATGACATAATGTGCACGGCGTTGGCGCTGAACACCCCATCCACGTCCATTACCGGCCACGGCTGCATCGCCACATCCAGTGCGATGGGGGGCAGGACGTTGGCTGGCGCTTCCACCGCCAGCCGCGCCTGTATATCCGCAAGGTTCGATTCCAGGTCGCTGGTTCGCCAGGTTAGATGCGGCAGGCGCTGGCCGAAATACACGGCATGCTGGCCTGTGCCGCTGCCGATCTCCAATACCTCACGCACAGCGGAAAATGTGTCGCACAATAAATCCGCAATCGGCCCCTTATTGTTTTCGGCGGCCTGGGAGAAGGGGAGATGTGCGCTCAATCTCTACAGCCCCAGCACAGCCTTGGCGATGATATTGCGCTGGATCTCGTTGCTGCCGCCATAGATCGAGGCGGCCCGGCCAAACAGCATGTTGGAGACGATGCCTTTGCGTCCCGCCGGACCGATGCCGCCGAG
>SHWM01000072.1 GCA_009693835.1 Alphaproteobacteria bacterium | reverse complement strand
CTATTACCCCATTCCGGACGCGCTCTATGACGACCCGGAGGAACTGGCGCTATGGGCGCAAAAGGCGCATGCAGCCGCCGTTCGGAGTGTGACGAAAAAAGCCCCGCGCCGAAAAAGGAAACGCTGATTTACGGCTGCCGGATGGACTCGGTCTCGATGATGAGTTCGATCTCGTCGCCCAGCACCGGCACCCCATAGTTCATGCCAAAATCCGAACGCTTCAACGTGCCGTGCGCCGAAAAACCGGCAATGGTTTTGGTCTGATCCACAGGGTGCGGCCCTGCACCGGTCAGGGTGACACTGAGCGACACCGGTTTGGTAACGCCATGCAGGGTCAGATCGCCGGTCATCGTGGCTGTTTTGTCGCCGGTCTTTTTGACCGCGGTGCTCTTAAAGATCAGCTGCGGGAATGTCGCAACCTCAAAAAAATCCTTGCTGCGCAGATGATCATCTCGCTTGGCCTGATTGGTGTCGATGCTGGCCGCGTCGATGGTGACAACCACCGAGGAATTTTCGGGCGCGGCCTGATCCAGCGTAAACGCTCCCTCTACCTTGTCGAACCGGCCATAGACTTTCGAGAAGCCCATATGGTTCACGCTGAACATGACCGTCGTGTGCGTGGGGTCCAGCAGATAATGATCCGCAGCCTGGGCGGGGGCCGCGCTTGCCGCCAGCGCCGCCACAAGGGCCGTAATAACGGTTTTGACATTCAGATTGCGCATTCTGTTTCCTTTGACTGAATCGCGGCGATCAACGCTGCAGCCTCGCGTCTAGATTGATTTCGATTTTCACTTCATCGGCCACAATGTCGGTGGCTTCCCACTGGCCCCTGGCCAGGCCATATTCGCGACGGGAGATGGCTACAATACCCGACGCCACGGCGCTATCGCCATCGGCCGCGTCCTTTGTAATCGCCAGACTGAAAGGCAGGTTCAACGGCAGGGTAATATCCCGAATGGTCAGCGCGCCAACGGCTTCATACTTCCCCGGCGAAAGGACACGGATCTTGTCCGACTTATACTGCGCCTGGAGAAATTTTTCCGCGTCGAACATCGCCACAGACCGCAAAATCTCATCGCGTTGGGCGTTCTGCGTGTCGAGACTCGCAACATCAATTTTTACATCGATGCGTCCATCCTCAGGATGGTCCGGATCAAACTCCACCCGCGCCTCAAAGCGTTCGAACTGGCCTGTAATAGGAAGGCTGCTTTGCGTAAAATGAAACTGCAAATGGCTTGAGGGCTGTACAATCCAGAACCCGGCCCGCGCCTGCCCGGCGGCAAGCACGCCGCCAAACACCAGCAGCAAGGCCAGCATGCGGCGCAGAATATCGTTTTTAAGAATGAAATGATGGCGCAGGGCGGCGGCTATATGCACAGCCACCAACGCCGCAATGCCAAACCCAACCAGTTCATGCGCCTCACCCATCAGATAGCCAAGCGGCTTGTCCGCCGCGATGGGGCTGGGCAGCGCGAACCAGCCAAAGAAAACTAGGGGTGAATTGAATGCCCACACCAGAGTGACACCGGCCAGCACCTGAACGAACAGGGCGCCATAAAGACCCCAATGTGACAGTTTTGCAGCCAGCTTTTCCCAGTCCGGCAGCAGCACCGGCAAGCCGGGACCCGGACTGAAAACACGCCACAGAACACGCCCCAGCATCGCCAACAGGACCAGCAGCCCAAGTGACTTGTGCAGTTCCACGTAACGATAGCGTTCCATACTTAAAGGCAGATCACTCATATACCAGCCCAGAGGCAGTTGGACGAACACCAGCAAGGCCACGCCCCAGTGGAACAGCCTGGATATGAGGCCATACTGATGATCATCATTGCGCAGACGCATCCGCTTTACGCCATCTACCGCCCGGAAAATTTGGCCGGCTGCTTTTCCATAAAAGCGCGTCTGGCGGTCTGCGCATCTTCGGTGTTACCGGCCGCTCGCTGCAAAATGCTTTCCAGATGCAGTTGCTGTTTGAAGCTGTTGTCAAAGCCTTCCCAGAAAGCCTTGCGGGTCAGGGCATAGGCGCGGGTGGGGCCCGCCGCCAGACGGTGCGCCATGGCCAGCGCGTCGTCGCGCAGCCTTGCGTCCTCATGCACCGATGTGATCAGCCCCCAGTCCAGCGCCTTTTCCGCCGGCAGCCGTTCGGCCAGCATGGAAAGTTCAAACGCCCGCGCCTTACCGAGCATGCGCGGCAGCAGCCATGTCGCCCCGCCATCCGGCACCAGACCGATATTGTTGAAGGGCTGCAACAGATAGGCCGAACGCGCGGCCATGATAATATCCCCCATCAGGGCCATGCTCATGGTAACGCCCGCCGTGACGCCGTTCAGCGCGACGACAATGGGCATTTCCATGTCGCGCCATTTTAGAAGCAGGGGTGTGAATACATCGTCCAGGATACCGCCAGTATCCAGTTTGGATCCTTTTGACCCGCCGGGATCCGCCAGATTCATGCCGGAGGAAAAGCCGCGCCCCTCGGCCGTCAGCAATATGCACCGCACACCGCTACCAGGCGCGGCGCAACTATCCAGCGCCAGTGAAAATTCGCGCAGCAGGGCGCGTGTCAGAGCGTTCAGCGTTTGGGGCTGATTGAAGGATATGTGGCCGACGCCTTCCGCCATGGTGAAAAGAATGTTTTGATATTCCATGCTGCTGCTCCCTGGATTACTTGTCTGTATAGCGATTATCGGGCCAGAACTGTCTGGCAACACTAGCTTAATTTATAACAAACTGAACCAGAAACATAGGCGCCTGCCTCCCGCATAACGCCCGGTTCTCAAAAAGTGCGTGAGAATCCGACCATGGCGGCTGATTTTGTCCCTTCGGATGTTTGCCATTCCCCAAACACGCTTACCTGCTTATTGAGAGCGAAGCTCGGCCCGGTTTCGGTGCGAAATATATCAATGCCGGTTCTGGGATCAGAACTGACCGCCAGTGCGCTGTTAAGTGATAACCGATCCGTCAACCCGATGGAAGTCCGGATGCCGGAGCGGATGATGGTCTGATTCCTGTAAACCCCAAGTCCCACAAACTCCATGGCGCGGACGAACGGCGTGACCGATATGATATTCAAGCTGCCGGGTAGTTTGAAGGCGCGCGCCAGTTCGAGGCGCAACTCGATAATGTCATCCTTGGCCCTGTCAAAATCGGCCATCACATAATAGGACGAAAATATCTGATACTGAAAGGTCCCAATGCCTGTTTTGAATTCGGAATTTTGGGCAACCGTGAAATCAAATTCATCAGCCAGTTGCCGATCCGCGATGCTTCCGTAGGTTCCATCCCTGGACAGAGCGCTGGAGTTGAACAGATCGAACCACCATCCGCCGTCGCAGTTAAGTGTTGCGCCCCCCTGGAACACAGGATCGTCATAGCCGGAAAATCCGCTATCCTGATACAGATAGCGATCCAGAATTGTGGCGTAAACGGTCGTGCTGTTGCAAGCCGCCGCCGCTTTGTCCGCGCATGCCACAAAAACGAATAGCATAAGCGTGACGCAAAGCGACTGCCGGTGTCCCCCATTGTTAGCTCTTTTTATCATTATGAGTCTCAGTCCTGTTCAGTCACATTTCCCTGGAATTATGATCACAAAAAAAACGGCCCGCAAAGCGGCCCGTTTGATTTAGACAAGGATGTCTAACAGATTAGCGGATACCCATCCGGCGAATCGCGTCCGGGGTGTAACGGTCCATCGTCAGCGCCGTCGCATCCCAGCTAATTTGTGCTTCCTGGTTAACCAATGACCCCGCCAGATAACGGCCGGCATTCAGATCAAACGTCGCCGCACCCACCCGGTCACACACCGGGATTTCGTAATAGGTGATGGCGTATTGTTCATGCAGACGCCAGATCTCGCCACGGGCGTCATAGGCCGTGTTCTGCACCACAAACCAGCTGTCGTCCGAAATCCAGAACTGACGCCGGGGATAGATGTGCCGCGTGTCCGGACGCACATTCGCCTCTATAATATGGGTGCGCAACAGTTCATAGCGCGGATAATCCTGGTTGATATGACCACCCGGGATCAGAATGTCCTTGTACTCCAGGTCACGCTGCGCAAAACGGTAAGTGTTGTTCGGCACATAGGCTTCCTGACGCCCCACATAGGACCAGTCATAACGGTCCGTCGACCCATTATACCCGCCAAAATTGTCCGTCGTGTCCATACCGTCGGAATTGGTCAGCGGATTGTCATAGGCAATGTTCGGCGCCCGGCGCACACGCCGCGTGCCGGGGCTGTACACCCAGGCCTTGCGGTTGCCCAACACGGCGTTAATGGTTTCGTGCACCAGAACCACATTGCCCGCGCTGCGCGCCGGCGCGATCGTATTGGAGAGGTAATACACGGCAATATTGTCAAGTGCCTCTACGTCAGGTATCGTGGGATCATCGTATGTCTGAATCCCCTCGTCCTGTGTGACATAGGCGGTAAAGTCGCCGCCCTTGGTCGGCGCCGCAAACACCAGCTGACGGGTAAACTTGTAATTACGATACTTCAGCCTGTGGTTCCAGATCACTTCCTGCGCCACGCTCGGTATCGCGAACGCCGTCGAACGCATCGCCCCGGTGAAACCCGAACCGTCCGGCGAGATCACGCTGTTCAGGGAATTTTTCTTCACCGATTCATAGGCGGAGGCCGGTTGCGCACAGGAGCGGTGCGTCGGATAGACGTTCATCTTGTAGGTTTCCGGATAGACCTTGAACATTGCCTTCGCCATTTCGCTGAGATTCTTCTCATACTGGCCGATGTTCGACGCCGTGATAGTGAACAGTATCTTGTCATCCGCATACGGGTCCGGGTGGCGGTCCCCAAACTTGTACGTCACATTGGCCGGTGGTGACTGCAGCCCACCCGTCCATTCCGGTATCGTCCCGTCCTTGTTCCCAGATTTCTGGGAACCCATCGGCGTCAGATCCTTGCCAAGGCGATCCACCACCTCCGCCGGCACCCCGGCATAGGCCGCCGACGACAGCAGGACCGCTATCGAGGCCGCAAACAGAATGTGTTTCGTGTTCATATAGCTGTCCCTCTTCATTGTTGGAAACACTGATATCCAAATCCTAGCCCACCATGGCACACTAACAAGTCCCTACTCAATTCAAGAAAACGTCATAAATCGGGAAATCGCCTTCCGGGTGGCCCAAACAGGATAAAGATTTCGTGATCAGCCCCCTGCCAACTTATTTCCGCCCTCTTGTCCAGGCAGCAACCTGTCAAAACAGGCGTTATTAACTGGTTCATCTAATAAGTCAGCCTCTGGAGCGGTTCCGGCTAAAATTGCCCTGTCTTTCAACGTGAAAACGAATGGCTCGGATCGCTTGCCGACGATTTTGAGGGCGGCGGCCCCTAAACAGCGCGGTGGTTTCCATGTCCTTCATCTGCTCTGGATCAACCCGGTCAGACAGGCCCCCGCCCTGGCCCAGGATTGCTGTCACGAGGCAGTTCGTAAATATTTGGGTATCCGGTACTTTTCTTTGGGAAATAGATTGCCGAGCGAATAGATGTCGAGTCCCATACCGTCCAATATCTCAAAAGTCCGCGCCTCCCGACCCGGTTCCAAACGCTCGCGCCATTTTTCTATGAGGTAATGGCGGCTTTGGCTTGGCTTGCCCGACTTGAAAAAGGCAACCGTTTCCGCATCAGACTGCACCGTGGACACAGATGGCTCGCCGATAATCTGCTCGAGGTTCCGCGTGGGAGAAAGTTGCAGACGCTGCTCAAGATACTTTACAGCACCAATGGCTTCCACCGACAGATCCTCATAGCTGATGACTGTCCAGCTAGGCTTGATGCCGTGGGTAAAGGCTGGATAATATTGTAAACACCAGTCCAGCACACCCCTGTCATACTGGCTGTCCGAGGCCAGGATGCGCTCTGCGAATCGAATATGGGAATCGGAGAATAATGCCCGCATCTCGGGCTGGCGCAGGAAACAATCGACGCGTGGATGGACCTCGTGCGACAGCACTGTCGGAATGGGATGCCGTATGAGCAGCACAATCATGCAGTCAAAGCGTTCTTCGAACCATGGGATGAGATCTTCCCCGGCATGAAGAATTTTCAAAGTATTCCTGGTGGTAAAGAACCGCCCATTCCGGGACCAGACGGGTGATTTGAAATCACTGATCTGTCCTTTGCACAGCCTGTCGACGTACCGGCCATAAATTTCCTTCCGGTTCCTCAGCATCACGGCGTCCGGCCAATTATCGACGCCCAGTTCGCGGTGCGTGTGCGGATAGTTCATGCTAAACGGTTCATCAAGGGTCTTCATGCGGGGTTGCGCACCAAGAACTTCCATCAAAAACGTGGAGCCTGTGCGGGGAACCGAAATGATAAAAATATCGGGCAGCTTTCCCTGCCGGTGATAATTACCATAGGGAGCAAGAGCGCGGCTCAAGGGCGAAAGAAATTCCCTGACTGCCGCACCTTTTATTTTAACTTTTCCTGATAAGCTCATACCAGTTATAATATAATTTCATTATATCCAGGGGCGGCTGCTCAGGCCGTTCCCCCTACCGTCAGCCCATCCACCCGGATCGTGGGGAGCCCAACCCCGACGGGTACCCCCTGCCCATTTTTACCGCAGGTGCCAATGCCCGGGTCCAGTTCCATGTCATTCCCAATCATGGCGACGCGTTTCAACACTTCCGGGCCATTGCCGATCAGCGTGGCTCCCTTTATTGGCGCGCCCAGCTTGCCGTTCTCAATCCGGTACGCTTCCGTACAGGAAAATACAAATTTACCGCTGGTGATATCGACCTGTCCGCCGCCAAACGCCACGGCGTATACTCCGTTTTTGACCGAGGCAAGAATTTCAGCCGGATCGGCGCTGCCCGACAACATATAGGTATTGGTCATGCGCGGCATGGGCATATGGGCGTAAGATTGCCTGCGGCCGTTACCCGTTGGCCGCATGCCCATCAATCTGGCATTAAGCCGGTCATGGATATATCCCTTGAGAACACCGTCTTCGATCAATACCGTGTTGGACGTAGGCGTTCCCTCGTCATCCACACTCAACGAGCCACGCCGCCCCTCGAGCGTGCCGTCATCCACGATCGTTACCCCCCTGGCCGCCACCTGCTGGCCCAGCAATCCGGCAAAGGCGCTGGTTTTTTTGCGATTAAAATCACCTTCCAGGCCATGCCCTATCGCCTCATGCAGTAAAATTCCGGGCCAGCCGGGGCCAAGCACGACTGTCTGTTCGCCCGCGGGCGCGGAGACAGACTGCAGATTTACCAGCGCCTGCCGCAACGCCTCCCGAACATATGGCTGCCATTTTTCCGGCGACAGATAGGCTGTATAACCAGACCGTCCCCCAACCCCGTGGCTGCCGGACTCCTGACGGTCCCCCTCGCCCGCCACGACCGAAACATTAAGCCGGACCAACGGCCGTATGTCGCGCACGCTTTCGCCGCCCGGACGTAAGATTTCCACTACGCGCCATTCCCCGGAAAGCGAACAGGACACCTGCCGCACCCGCTGATCGAGCCCCCGCGCATAGGCGTTCATGTCTTCCATAAGCTTGATCTTGGTCTCGAAGCTGGCGGTATCGAGCGGGTTGTCCGGGCTGTATAGGGACCTGTTGACCCGCGCCGGCCCAGCAGAAAGCTGCCCGGATTTGCCGCTTTGTACGGCGCGCACGGTTTCGGCCGCCCGGGCAATCGCCGATTCGCTCAGGTCCGCCGCATGCGCATATCCAGTCGCCTCACCCGCCACCGAACGCAGGCCAAACCCCTGCCCCGTATCAAACGCGGCGTTTTTGAGCCTTCCATCATCAAACACAAAGCTTTCCGAGACAGCATATTCGAGAAACAATTCGCCATCATCGCCGCGAAACAGGGCGTCATCCAGTATCGACTGAACGCGGCGGCGATCCATGCCGGTCTGTGTAAAAAACAGGTCCTCAGAAGTATTGCCGGAAAATCCGCTGCCACTGGGCGAACTGGTCAATTTCCTATTCCTTTCGGGCGGTCAAATTATTCTGCGCAGAAGAGCCGCTGGCGCACACAACGCAGGATGACATGTATAATACATTAAAATTGCTGAAAACAGATCAACTTGTCAGGAGACGGGCATAATGCAGCAAACTTTCCAGGCTTCGCAGGAAGTTTCGGATCTAGCCGATTCGCTGATCGCCAGACACGGACCTTCGGCACAGAATGTTGCGGCCCTTTTCCTTGCCGACGCTGTCACGGCGAATGATCTTTCCGAATATAAAAAATGGCTGTCCGTGCGGCAGAATATTCTGGATAAGGGCGACACCATCCGCTACACACGCCGCCTTTCGGACAAGCTGATCTGGGCCATTGAACAATCACTTGAAATGGAGTTACCGCAATTGGCCTCGGTGCTTGGCGTTATCGCGCTAGAGGCGCGCAAGGCCGAACAACAGACCGCCGACGATGTGCGCGTGCCTGGCAGCAACAGGCCGCCTCTCGGGGGGGCGATGAACCCGGATATGCCTGAGTATACACGCCGGCTTAGCGACAAACTGATCTGGGCCCTGCAACAGTCCATGGATCAGGGACATATAGATATCGCGACAATGCTTAAACCGCTCTATGAAGTCGCGGCGGAAGGAGACGCCGCCCGCGCCGCAGCTTACCGGGCGCGATCGCAATAAGGAGGCTGGTACAGCTGACAGTCCATGAAACCAAAGAGATTGAGACTGAGATTCATTTTCAGACACGACAGTAAACGGGGCCTTTTCACAGCCATGGCTGATGCCGGACCGCCTGATCTATGCTTGCAGTTTGATGTCGAGTATGGTTTGTGATGCTGTGAATCCGGGCCTGGCTGACGCCGGGCCCTGTGTGGGAAAAATAGCGGGAAAAAATATGCCTCGTATATCCTGGCGCCGCCCTGCGGCGTGCGTGTCATTGACAATGTTTGTTCTGACACTTCTGTCTTCCGGGCCGGGAATGGCCGAAACGGCCTATAATTGGCAGATGGGATTTCAGCCGGCGGCATCACAGGTGATGGAACAGCTCACCAGCTTTCATCACATGCTTTTGATTCTGATCACCGCCATCACCCTGTTCGTGTTAGGCCTACTTGTTTACATAATGGTGCGTTTCAATTCGCGGGCCAATCCGACGCCATCCACCACGACTCATAATACCGTGCTTGAGATCATATGGACCGTGGTTCCCATTATCATTCTGGTGGTGATGGCGATTCCGTCATTCCGGCTGCTGTACGAGGCCGATGTCGTGCCCGAGTCGGAAATGACCCTTAAAATGACCGGAAATCAGTGGTACTGGAACGTTGAATATCCCGATCAAAATGCACTCACTTTCGATATCACCATGCTGGAAGATGCAGACCGCCCCGCCGGCGCGCCGAGGCTGTTGTCCGTGGATAATGAAATCGTGGTGCCGGTCGATACAACGATCCGGGTACAGACGGCTTCGGTGGATGTCATCCATGCGTTCGCCATGCCTGTGATGGGGGTGAAGATTGACGCCGTGCCGGGCCGTCTGAATGAAACCTGGTTCCATGCGACCCGCGAGGGCACTTTTTATGGCCAGTGCTCCGAAATCTGCGGCGCCCGCCATGGCTTAATGCCCATCACTCTGAAAGTAGTCAGCAAGGAGGCATTTGCCGCCTGGCTTGAAGAAGCCAAGGTGAAATACGCCTCCGCGCTCGCGCAGGGGCCCGTCACTCTGGCCACCGCCGCGACCGCCCGCTGAACCCGACCGTATAAATGATCTGACAAAGAGAGTAGCCTAGATGAACACTGCAGCCGGATCGCACGATGAACATGCGCATCATCCAACTGGATGGCGGCGCTATGTCTATTCCACGAATCATAAAGACATTGGCACAATGTACCTGATCTTCGCCATCATCGCGGGGATCATTGGCGGCGTCATGTCCCTCATTATACGCACCGAACTTGCGGCGCCAGGCGATGGCATTCTGGGCGGCAATTATCATCTTTACAACGTGCTGGTCACCGGCCACGGCCTCATCATGATCTTCTTCATGATCATGCCTGCCTTCATTGGCGGCTTTGGCAACTGGTTCGTTCCCCTGATGATTGGCGCGCCGGACATGGCGTTCCCGCGCATGAACAATATTTCGTTCTGGCTGCTGCCGCCCTCCATCACGTTGCTACTGATCTCGATGTTTGTCGAAGGGCCTCCAAGCAGTTTAGGTGTTGGCGGCGGCTGGACGATCTATCCGCCTTTGTCCTCCGTGGCGGGGCATCCGGGACCAGCGGTGGATTTCGCCATTCTCAGCCTGCATCTGGCCGGCGCTTCCTCCATCCTCGGCGCCATCAACTTCATTACGACCATCTTTAATATGCGCGCGCCGGGCATGACCATGCACAAGATGCCGCTGTTTGTGTGGTCGATTCTGGTGACTGTGTTTCTGCTTCTGCTCGCGCTGCCAGTGCTCGCGGGCGCCATCACCATGTTGCTGACGGACCGTAATTTTGGAACCACCTTCTTTGACGCCTCTGGCGGCGGCGATCCCATATTGTTCCAGCATCTGTTCTGGTTCTTTGGGCATCCCGAAGTCTATATCCTGGTCCTGCCCGGTTTTGGCGTGATCAGCCAGGTGATCAGCACCTTTGCCCGCAAGCCTGTCTTTGGCTATATGGCCATGGCCTATGCCATGGTCGCCATCGGCGGCGTCGGCTTTGTGGTGTGGGCGCACCATATGTACACGGTCGGCATGCATGTGGACATGAAAGCCTATTTCCTCGCCGCCACCCTCGTCATTGCAGTGCCTACCGGCATCAAGATCTTTTCCTGGATCGCAACCATGTGGGGGGGGTCGATCGAGTTCAAAACTCCGATGCTGTGGGCAATCGGATTTATTTTCCTGTTCACGCTGGGCGGCGTCACCGGCGTGGTGCTGGCGAATCCCGGGATTGATGCGGCCTTGCATGACACTTATTACGTGGTGGCGCATTTCCATTACACCATGTCGCTGGGCGCGCTGTTCGGCATTTTCTGCGCCTTCTATTACTGGTTTGGCAAAATATCGGGGCGGGTTTATTCTGAATTTCTCGGCAAGCTGCACTTCTGGCTGACGTTTGTCGGCGTCAATATGGTGTTCTTCCCCCAACATTTCCTGGGGCTGGCCGGTATGCCGCGCCGCATTGCGGATTATCCGGACGCGTTTGCCGGCTGGAATATGGTGTCGAGCATCGGCGCCTATGTATCGTTTTCGGGGGTCATTGTGTTCCTGGTCATGTTGGCCCACGCTTTCTCGCGCAAGGAACGCTGCGCCGATAATCCGTGGGGCCCCTACGCGACCACACTGGAATGGACACTTAGCTCGCCGCCGCCATTCCATCAGTTCAATATTCTGCCGCAGATCAAATAAGGAAAAGCGGCTATATCCGGGAGAGACCATGGGATTTCTGCCGGAGGCGTGTATGATGGATATCAGGGTGCTTCCTGAACCTTCTAAAAAAGCGCTAGTCTCTTCTTTTTGGGGCGTCACTTTCATTATCGGGCCAAATTATTGGGTATTTTTTGATGGACGGGCACGGGGATAGACCTACCTTCAAAATGACGAGCCAGGCCGCTGGATCGTCCACCAACGGCAGGCGCAGGCTCGCTTCGCCCGCCGTCAGGCATTTCAGTGCCGCTCGCATGGAAATAGCCCGCCCGCCGCTGGCACTGGGCGATGCCAGGGAAGCCACTGTCGGCGATTATTTCGCACTTTTGAAACCACGGGTTATGTCGCTCGTTGTGTTTACCGGGCTGACCGGAATGATGCTGGCGCCCGGCCATATTAATCCGGTGATTGGGCTGATCGCCCTGCTGTGCATTGCCATCGGCGCGGGCGCCTCTGGTGCGCTGAACATGTGGTATGACGCCGATATTGATAGCCAGATGGAGCGCACTAAAATTCGCCCCATTCCCATGGGCCGTGTGGCCCCGGCCGAAGCACTCAACCTCGGCGTCACGTTCTCGCTTGTCTCCATCCTGCTCATGGGGATCGCGGTCAACGCCGCGGCAGCGGCCCTTTTGGGGCTGACCATTGGTTTTTATATGTTTGTTTATACAATGTGGCTGAAGCGCCGCACGCCGCAGAATATTGTTATCGGCGGCGCGGCGGGCGCCTTCCCGCCCATGATTGGCTGGGCCGCCGTGACCGGAACGGTCAGTGTCGAATCCATTCTCCTCTTCATGATCATCTTCATGTGGACGCCGCCGCATTTCTGGGCCCTGTCGCTCTATCGCAGCGAAGAGTACGCCAAAGTTGGGGTGCCCATGCTGCCCGTGGTGGCGGGCCGCGTGGAGACCTGCAGGCAAATCGTGATCTATACCGCCTTGATGATTCCGATCACCCTCGCTCCCTGGCTGATGGGGTTCACCAGTATCTATTATGGCGCCAGCGCGGCCCTGCTCGGTCTGGGGTTTGCGGTTTTTGCCGGCAGGGTCTGGAATGCCCGCGGCCTTTCAGGAGAGGCGGGCGACAGGCCGGCGAAGCATTTATTCGCCTATTCGATTTTATATCTGATGTTGCTGTTTTCCGCGTTGCTTGCCGAGGGCCTGTTAGCAATGGGAAGCCCCTCCTAAATCATGCCCATTACCGAACTTCATAAGCGCAAGCTGGCAAAAAACCTGACTGTTGCGGGGATTCTGCTGGTCATGGTCTCGCTTTTGTTCGCGGCGACCCTGGTTAAAATGGGCGGCGGATGAGCCAATCGCCGAATATTGCCCCACCTGCGGCGCGGCCATCAGCGGCATCCCGCTGGACGGTTTGCCTATGCGTGTTTGCGGTGGCGGGGATGATCGGCCTGACCTACGCCTCCGCGCCGCTTTACCGCATGTTTTGTCAGGTTACCGGCTTCGAGGGCACCCCCAAAAGGGTCGCCGAAGCGCCAAAAGAGGTGCTGACGCGCCGGGTGACAGTACGATTCGACACCAGCGTCTCGCCTAGTCTGGCTTGGGAATTCGCCCCGGCGCAAGGACCCCAGACACTCAAGGTAGGCGAGGTTGGCCTGGCGTTTTTCCACGCTAAGAATCTCACCGGCAAACCACTAAGCGGAACCGCGAGTTTTAATGTCACCCCTGAAAAAGTGGGCGCCTATTTTTCCAAGATTGAATGTTTCTGCTTCACGGAACAGCGGTTGGCCGCTGGTCAGGAAGTGGATATGCCTGTGCAATATTTCATTGATCCCGAAATTGAGCAGGATGAAAATATGCACGATGTCAAAACCATCACGCTTTCCTACACTTTCTATCCGAGCCACCCCAGGGTGGCGGTTTCAACTGTTCCCTCATCGCCCAACTAAAGAGACACAGAATGGCTGACGCACAAGCTCCCCAACATGATTATCATCTGGTAGACCCCAGCGCCTGGCCAATTATCGGGGCCATCAGCACCTTCATCACCGCGGTTGGCGGCGTCATTAACATGCATGGCGGCCCCGCCTGGATATTTTTTGTTGGCGCGGCCGGACTGGCCTATACCTTTATCGGCTGGTGGCGGGAGGTCATAGATGAGGCCGAGCATCGCGGGCTGCACACACGCATTGTACAGCTTCATCTCCGCTACGGCATGCTGCTGTTTATCGCCTCGGAGGTCATGTTCTTCGTGGCGTGGTTCTGGGCGTTTTTCCGGGCCAGTCTGTTTCCGTACAGCACCGGCGGCGTCTGGCCGCCTGAAGGGATCGTGCCGCTTGATCCATGGCACCTGCCTCTGCTCAATACGCTGATTCTGCTTACTTCCGGCACCACTGTGACCTGGGCGCACCATGCCTTGCAGCATGGCGACCGCAAGGGGCTGCGCTACGGCCTGATTCTCACGATCCTGCTGGGCGCGATGTTCACCGCTATCCAGGCCTATGAATATGCCCATGCCAGCTTTGCCTTTGCCGGCAATATTTATGGCTCAACCTTCTTCATGGCGACTGGATTTCATGGCTTTCACGTTCTGGTGGGAACCATCTTCCTGACCGTGTGCCTGTTGCGGACCGAAAAGGGCCATTTCAAACCGGAACAGCATTTCGGTTTTGAAGCCGCCGCCTGGTACTGGCACTTTGTGGACGTTGTATGGCTGTTTCTATTCGCCTGCATCTATGTGTGGGGCGGCAGTTAGGCGGCCGTACAACC
>SHWM01000071.1 GCA_009693835.1 Alphaproteobacteria bacterium | reverse complement strand
TATATAGATCGCGGACCTGATAGCCGCAAGGTTATGGCGCTGGTCCAGGCGGAGAACCCGGCGGGGTTCGCAAAAGTTCATCTGCGCGGCAATCACGAAGCGATGCTGCTTGAATTCCTCGAAAACCCTGTCCAGGGATCGGGTTGGCTGCACAGTGGCGGCGACAGTGTGCTGCGTGAATATGGCATTGCCGCTCCTTCTGAATTCAGTCCAGCAGAGAATTTGGCGCACGCGGCCAGGCGGCTTGCCAGTGCAATGCTGCCCGGTGAGCTGAAATTTTTACAAAACCTGAACCCCTGTTACCGCTCGGGCGGCTATTTGTTTGTGCATGCCGGCATCCGGCCGGACACGCCATTGGAAAGTCAGTCAGAGCAGGATATGATATGGATCCGCAAACCATTTCTCACTTACGAGAAAGATTTCGGCGTGATCGTGGTGCATGGGCATACGATCTGCAATGCAGTGGAGATAAAATCCAACCGCATTGGCATTGATACAGGCGCCCATGCCACGGGTAAACTGACCTGCCTGATACTGGAACAAAATAACCGCTGGCTGTTACAGACAGGATCAGAGTCACCCGCTGCCTGCGCTCTCGCGTAAGCCGGAATGGCCGTCTGCATGTTTTTAATAGGGCCGGTCGCAGGAGACGCCACCATGACACATGAAAATTCAGGCGCGGCCCATGAGGTCAAAATCGGATCGGAGCGCAATTTCGGTTTTGTTATGGCGGGGTTTTTTGCGCTGCTTTCCCTGCTTTCCTGGTGGAATGGCAGCCCTCGTCTGATTTACTGGTTTGCCGTTTCGGCGTTGTTTTTAGCTGTTACGCTGGTGGCGTCCAACTTGCTGGCGCCATTGAACCGCATCTGGTTCCGATTTGGTTTGCTGTTTAATGCGATTGTCAGCCCGATCGTGCTGGGCCTGATGTTTTTCCTGATCATCACGCCTATGGGCTGGCTGATGCGGTTGTTTGGGGCGCGGCCATTGCACCTGACATTTGACCGTGCGGCGGAGAGCTACTGGATACGGCGCGACCCGCCCGGACCGCCGCCGGCTTCGTTAAAAAATCAGTTCTGAGGGTTTCGATGTCATTTGCAAAAGAATTCTGGAGTTTCCTTCGCGTCCGAAAAAAATACTGGCTCGCGCCGATCATGCTGCTGATGATCCTGTTCGGCGGACTGATCGTCCTCAGCCAGGGTTCGGCGATTGCCCCCTTTATCTACACTTTATTTTAGCGCCCTCAGATGCGCGTTCTTGGCGTTTCGGCCTATTATCACGATAGCGCGGCGGCACTGGTAGAGGGCGGCCGCATCGTCGCGGCGGCGCAGGAAGAACGCTTTACGCGCAAAAAACATGATGCAGGTTTTCCGGCGCAGGCGGTTGGCTATTGTCTGGCCGAGGCGGGCATCAGCCTGGGCGATGTGGATTATGTCGCTTTCTACGACAAGCCGTTTTTGAAATTTGAGCGCCTTCTGGAAACCTATCTGGCGTTTGCGCCGCGGGGCTTCAAATCCTTCCGCATGTCGATTCCACTCTGGCTGCGGGAAAAGCTGTTTCAGAAAGATCTGCTGCACAAGCAATTCTGCAAATTCGATGAAAATTATGATTGGGAAAACCGCCTGCTGTTCAGTGAGCATCATCTGAGTCATGCCGCCAGCGCGTTTTTCCCGTCTCCCTATGAAGAAGCAGCCGTACTGACGCTGGATGGCGTCGGCGAGTGGGCCACCGCTTCGGCCGCTATCGGGCGCGGCCCGACGCTGGCCATATTCAAGGAAATGCATTTCCCGCATTCTCTGGGCCTGCTTTATTCTGCGACCACCTATTATCTGGGATTCAAGGTCAACTCCGGCGAATACAAGATCATGGGCCTGGCCCCCTATGGCAGGCCGCGATATGCGCAGAAATTTTTTGATCATCTGATGGATATGAAAGCCGACGGATCGTTCCGTCTGGATCAGTCCTATTTTGACTATTGCACGGGCCTGACCATGACCAATCAGAAATTCTCTGATCTGTTTGGCCAGCCGGTGCGCGGGCCGGAGCAACTGCTGACGGATTTTCATATGGATATGGCGGCCTCTATTCAGGCCGTGGCGGAAGAGGTGGTGTTGCGCCTGACGCGCGCACTGGCCAGTGAGACCGGGCAGAAAAATTTGTGCCTGGCGGGCGGCGTGGCGCTCAACTGCGTTGCCAATGGCAAGATTCTGCGGGATGGGGCATTTGAAAATATCTGGGTGCAGCCTGCCGCGGGTGATGCGGGGGGCGCGCTTGGGGCCGCGTTGGCGGCCTATCATTTGTACAAGGGCCAGCCGAGGGACGTACGGCCAGCCGTCTCAGGCCCTCAAAAAACACAGCCGGACCAGATGGCGGGAAGCTATCTTGGTCCGGTCTATGCGCAGGCGGAGATTGAGCAGCGCCTCGCCGCCGCCGGGGCAAGATTCGAGGTAATGAGCCAGCCCGCGATGATTGAAACGGTGGCGCAGGCCATTGCCGATGGGGACGCGGTGGGCTGGTTTCAGGGACGCATGGAATTTGGCCCGCGCGCGCTGGGTGGGCGCTCCATTCTCGGGGATGCGCGTTCTCCGACGATGCAGAAAACCCTTAACCTCAAGGTGAAATACCGCGAAAGCTTCCGCCCGTTTGCGCCCTCCGTGCTGCGTGAACAGGTGGGCGAATGGTTCGAACTGGACGGCGATTCACCCTATATGCTGCTGGTGGCGGATGTCGTTGAGGGTAAACGCCGGATTATGACGGCGGAGGAGAGCATGCTGTTTGGCATTGACCGTTTGAATGTTCCGCGTTCGGATATTCCTGCCGTCACGCATGTGGATTATTCCGCGCGCATCCAGACCGTGCATGCCGGGACCAATCCGCTCTATCACGCCCTGATCTCGCGGTTTTACGCGTTGACCGGATGCCCGGTGGTCGTGAACACCAGCTTCAATGTGCGGGGCGAACCGATTGTCTGTACGCCGGAAGACGCGTTCCGCTGTCTGATGGGGTGCGAACTGGATATGCTGGCGATCGGGAACTGCCTTCTGCGCAAGGCCGGCCAGGATCCGGCACTAAAGCTGGATTACAAAGACGCGTTCGAGCTGGATTGAACGCGGGTTGCGTTAGCGTCGCCCGAACAGCCTTTCAATATCGGCGAGTTTCAGTTCCACATAGGTCGGGCGGCCATGATTGCACTGGCCGGAATGGGGCGTCGTTTCCATTTCCCGCAACAGGGCATTCATCTCCTGCGCATTCAGGGCGCGCCCGGCCCGCACGCTGCCATGACAGGCCATCGAGGAGGCGACCTCCTCCAGTTTCTCTTTCAGCGTAAAGGAGGCGCCCCATTCGCTGATCTCATCCGCCAGATCGCGCAGCAGCCCCGCAATATCGCAGTCGCCCAGCAGGGCCGGGGTTTCTCGCACCATGATGGCGCCGGGGCCAAAACCTTCCAGCGCCAGGCCAAAGGCGGCCAGTTCATCCGCTCGCGCGGCCAGGGCGGCGACCGCGTCTTCGTCCATCTCGACCACTTCAGGCAGCAGCAGGATTTGCCCGGGCGCAGGCCCCGTTTCGAGATAGGCTTTCATGCGCTCCAGCACCACCCGCTCATGCGCCGCATGCTGATCAACAATGACGATGCCGCTATCGGTCTGGGCAATGATATAGGTGGCGTGCACTTGGCCGCGCGCCACGCCCAGCGGATAGTTCATCACGCCCGGCGCGAAATGACCGGGCGTTTCATAGCGGGCAGAAGGCTCCGAGAACCCGGAACTGCCGTCTGGCGTCTGAAACTGCATGGCCGCATGCAGGAGGCCGCGGGAAGGCTGCGCCTGCGGCAGAGAGCCGGTGCGCATCGCGCCCAGCGCCGCCGTTGAAATGGTGCTGGAGGAGCGATGCCCGGCCTCCGCCAGCGCATGGCGCAACGCCGATACAATCAGTCCACGGATAATACCGGAATCCCGGAACCTTACCTCGGCTTTGGCAGGGTGCACATTCACATCCACCTCGCGCGGGTCTATCGTCAGAAACAGCGCCACCGCCGGATGCCGGTCCCGGGCAAGAAAATCCTGATAGGCTCCGCGCACCGCTCCATGCAGAAGCTTGTCGCGCACCGGCCTGCCGTTGACGAACAGATATTGCATCTGCGCCGTGCCGCGATGATAGGTGGGGAGGCCCGCCCGCCCGGTCAGATATATCCCTTCGCGCCGCGCGTCCACGGTAATGCTGTTTTCGGAAAACTCGCGTCCCATAATAGCGGCGAGGCGGGTGGTTTGCGCGTCCAGCAAATCGCCCTGTTCCATGACCAGGCCAATGGCGCGCCGCCCGTTATGGGCCAGGCTGAAACTGATCTGCGGATGCGCCATGGCCAGGCGTTTCACAATGTCGGTGATGGCCGCCTGCTCGGCCTGTTCGCTTTTCAGGAATTTCAGCCGCGCGGGGGTGGCGTAAAACAGATCGCGCACCTCTACCGTTGTGCCGGTGCCTCCGGCGGCGGGGTGCGGCGGGCTGATGGCCCCGCCCGTCACCGCAATCATCCATGCGCTGTCTTTTTCCGGCGCGGTGCGGCTGGTGATGGTCAGACGGCTGACGGAACTAATGGACGGCAGCGCCTCCCCGCGAAAGCCCAAACTGGTAATATTGAACAGATCATCGCCATCCAGTTTCGATGTGGCGTGCCGCTCGATGCAAAGAACCAGTTCCCCGGGCGTCATGCCCCTGCCATCGTCGCTGACTGAAATCAGTTCGCGCCCCGCGCCACGGGTCGCGATGTCAATGCGGGAAGCACCGGCGTCAATGGCGTTTTCCACCAGTTCCTTCACCGCGCTTGCCGGGCGTTCAACCACTTCGCCCGCAGCGATGCGATTGACAATTTCTTCCGGCAGGCGACGCAGAATCATTCCTTCATGTCCAGCAGATATTTTCTGGAGAGCACCTTGCCCTCTTCCACGGCGGGCTGGTCAAACGGATCCACACCCATTATATACGCGGCAATAATGGTCTCCAGCATGAAATGCATGAACAGGCCGCCCAATGTGTGCGCATCCAGTACGGGCACATGCAGTGTACGGGTAGGGCGTGTATTGGCGACCAGCGTATCAATGGTGGCGCGCTGTTCGGCGTCCGCCAGATCGCCGATGGTGCGGCCATTCAGATAGGCCAGTTCGGGATCAGCGCTGGCAATGCGCGGCCCCTTGCCCGCCAGCGCCTGCGTCAGCACCGTATAGAGTTTGTCGCGCGGGCCGCCCAGATAAAGCTGCAACTGGCTGTGCTGGTCGACAGGTCCCAGCGCGGCGACAGGCGTCGTGCCCTTGCCATTCTTGCCCAGGCTCTCGGCCCATAATTGCCGGTGCCACATGGCAAGACGTTCCAGCCGGTCGCCATAGGGCATGACAATCTGGATGCGCGCGCCAAGGCGGTTTTCGCAGGCGATGCACAGCGTCGCACCGATGGCGGCGGGCACATCGGCAGGCGGGGCGCCAGCCAGAACCGGGGCCAGAACCACCGCGGCGCCTTCCCGCACGGCGGCGCCGTCCAAGCCCAGATAATATGCCGGTACCATGCCCACGCTGCTCAGCACCGAATATCGCCCGCCCACCCCCGGGGGGTGATCGACGGTCGGAATGTCATATTGCGCGGCCAGGCGGCGGGTGGCGCGGTTGCCCGGCTCGGTTATCATGCCGAAATGATGTTTAAGCGTTTTGCCTGCGCCCGCCGCCTCATACGCTGCAATCACGCATAGAGCCTGGCTTAGGGTTTCCGCCGTATTGCCGGATTTGGAGATTACCAGAAACCGGGTGTGGCGCAGATCAAGCTGTCCAATCACAGCATCCATCGCGAGAGGATCGAGATTATCAAGAAAATGAAATCGCGGATCGCCGTTCCGCGCTCCGCCAATGGGACGGAACTTGTCAACGATCTGCGCCAGCGCCTGCGCGCCCAGACTGGACCCGCCGGTCCCCAGCAGGACAAGATCAGATGCGTCCTTCAGAAGATGTCCGGCAAGTTTTTCGCAGGCCTCCAGATCGTCACGCGCACCGGGCAGGCGCAGTAATGGCAATGAGCCATCTCCATGCTGCATGCGCAGCCGTGACAGGGCAGGGGCCGTGCCGGCCAGAACCGCGTCGAAATCCGCCTTCGCCAGCCGGTCCCGCCCAAAACAGCCATCGATATTCTGCGTATACATGCTTTACGCCCTTTTATTTGGCGGGGATCGTCCCATTGGGCTGCCCCACTGAAACCAGCAGAAGATTATCGGGATCCAGCAGCCGTTTGGCCACGCGGTTCACATCATCAAGGGTCACCGCGCGCATCAGATCATTGCGCCGGTCCATATAATCTATACCCAGATGGCCCAGTTGATAGGCCAATAACTGTTCGGCGATTTTTGAATTACTGTCAAAACGCAGCGCGTAAGACCCTATCAGATAGGTTCTGGCGTTTTCCAGTTCCTCCGCCGTGACGCCATGGTCCCGCAACCGGGTCATCTCCTGGCGCAGTAACGCCACGGTTTCACTGGCGCGTTCATTTTGCGTTGCCACGCTGCCGATGAACAGACCGGCCTGTTCCATTGGGACCAATTCAGTGAAGACAGAATAAGCCAGCCCGCGCTTTTCCCGGATTTCAACCGTCAGGCGGGAATTAAATCCGCCGCCCCCAAGAATATAGTTGAGGACATAGGCCGGGATGAAATCCGCATCCTTACGCAGCAGGCCGGGCAATCCAAACATCATGACCGTTTGCGGAATATCCCGTTTAATTACCAATGTCTGTTTGACTGCGGGGACAATAACCGCTGCCGGCGCGGATGCAGGAGAAGTTGCAGGCAGAACGCCAAATGCCTCATCCAGTAATTTTCCCAGCCGCAGTGCGTCAATGTCGCCTACCACCGCAATCACTAACCCGTTGCGGGCGAAATGGCGGGCGGTGAACTTCCGTAAATCCTCTGCGCTGACGCCACTAATTTGTTTGGGATCGCCCTCTGCCGGGCGGCCATAGGGATGACCGGGAAAGGCGGCCGCGAACCAGGTCTTGCTGGCAATCGCCTCCGGCTCTTCTTCCGCCTGACGCAGGTTCGCCAGCAGCTGCGCCTTGATGCGAGCGACCGGTTCGGCGTCAAAACGCGGCGCGGTCAGCGCCAGGCGTGTCAGACGGAAGGCTTCGCCGGTATTTTCGGTAAGCGTCTGCAGGCTGCCATGGAACGCGTCATGATCGGCTTGAAAGCCTAGTTTGATCGCCAATTCCTCCAACCGCTTTTGAAATGCCTGACTATCGAGATCGCCAGCACCTTCATCGATGGTGGCGGCGGCCAGAACGCTCAGCCCAATCTTGTCATCCGGGTCGAGTTTGGCCCCGCCCCGGAAGGCAAAATCCATGGCGATCAGGGGAATGGTATGTTGTTCCACAAGCCAGGCTTCGATGCCGCCCGGGCTGGTGACGCGCTGAATTTCAACTGCATGCGCCTTTCCCCCCAGCAGACACAGACACAGGGCCCCGGCTGCGATCCATTGTGACAGGCGCGCATTCATGACTTTTTACCCGGTGATTTTTTACCGGGCAGGAGAATGCCGGTAACGGAATTTTCTGGCCGCAGGATAAATTTTGCCGCCGCATTCACCCTTTCCGGCGTGACGGTCTGGATGCGATCAGGCCAGGCGATGATGTCATCGACGCTTCTGCCTGTGGCCAGCACGTTGCCAAAAATTTGCGCCATGGACTCCTGACTATCCTGTGCATACACAGCGGACGCAACCATTTGCCGTTTGGCGCGATCCACCTCTTCGGCGGTCACCCCATCCTTCATTATTTGCGCCAGAATCTTTTCAATCTCCTGTTCCAGAACGGCAACCGTTTGGCCCTTGCGCGGCGCGGCGTGCAGGTAGAATTGGCCATAATCAAGGGCGATGCCCTCATAGCTGGCGGCGGCCGATGTTGCGACCGGCTTATCTATGATCAGGTTGCGGTACAGGCGGCTGCTGGCGCCGCCACCCAATATCTGAGAAAAAACCTGAAGGGCGTCAGGATCGCCTTCTCCGGGCTTGTTATGACTCGGGGCAAGATAGCTGCGCTGCCAACTGGGTTCCACGACACGGTCATCCGTCATTTCCAGCCGCCGTGCGGCGAGCTGCGGCGGTTCCTGCGGTCGGACGCGTTCCGGAATGCCGTGCGGCGCCAGGCCGCCATAATATTTCTCGGCCAGCGGCCGCAGTGTGGCGGCGTCAATATCCCCGGCGACGATCAGATAGGCATTATCCGGCCCATAATGCTTGCGGTAATGCGCGAGCGCATCCTGCGTGGTCAGCGTTTCCATCTCGCGCCGCCAGCCAATGACGGGCCGCCCATAGGGATGCGAAAGGAATTGCGCGGCCTCTATTTGTTCAGAAAACAGCGCCGCCGGATTATTGTCGGTGCGGCTGTTGCGTTCCTCCAGAATGACGTCGCGCTCCGGCAGCACCACCTTATCCGTGAGGCGCAGATTAACCATCCGGTCGGCTTCCATTTCCATGACCTGCGGCAATTTATCAAGCGCCACACGCTGAAAATAAGTGGTGAAATCGTAAGACGTGAACGCGTTATCCTGACCGCCCAGGCGGGCGACGATCTTCGAAAATTCACCAGGCGGAATTTTTCCGGTGCCTTTGAACATCAGATGCTCAAGAAAATGCGCGATGCCGGATTTGCCCGGCATCTCGTCTGCGGAACCTACCCGGTACCATAGCATATGCGTCACGACGGGGGCGCGATGATCGGGCAGCACCACCACCTGCAGTCCGTTACTAAGGGTAAAGCTTTCGGGATGCACCCAGGGCCGCGCTTGCGCGGCGGCGGATATCAGTTGCCACGCCAGGCACGCCGAGATGACGAGCGCCGCAAGCCATATTTTTTTGAAGTTCATTTCGACGACGGGAGAACGGCTGCTATATTTCACATTGCCCACCACAAGCTTGCTGTCATCCCGCACATGGCGGGGATGAAATTCATATATGCCTGTTGCTATCGTGCGCCATCCTGGCGCCCGCCGGCCTGCTAGCCAGGAGACGGTTTCGCGCCAGACACTTCCTGAAATGTCTGTGCTTGTGCCGCATTCCGCCGGACATTAAAACAGGCCGTCGAACCAGCCCTTTTTCTTTGGCTTGGTTGCGGGCTTTTTGGAAGTTTCATCAGACTCGGCTGCCTGCTTCCCGCCCTTTAGCCGCTCTGCTTCCTTGACAGGGTCAATAACCTCGGACTTTTCCTTGGAAGCCTCCTGCCAGAATAAAATTTTGTCGGCAATCGAGGTGTCTTTCTCGATCAGACTGGCGGTTTCCGCGTTCAGCACTTTCCGGATATTCGGATCCGCGCTGCTGCCGCCGGTTGTTTCGAGCAGGCTGGCTTCGCCATTGGTATAACCCATGGCGTTCTCACTCATCCCCTCCTTTCCAAACAGCGCGGTTTCAGCATTCGCGCCGGGTTCGATCTGGGAAGGATTGGGTGCGCCCGGCCGTGGCGGGCGCAGCGAATAATCCGGCGGCATGACAAGCGGTGGTTTGGTGACAACGGTGAATTCATCAGGCGCAACCTTTGCCATGCCAAAGGCCCGCTTGGCTCCTGCGCAACCGCCCAGGCTGACGGCGGCAAGGCCAATGGCTGTAACTATCAGCGCCAATTTACCAATTTTCATGCTCATTTATCCGCCTCGTTGACCTTGACCATGTTCGGATCAGATGGAATCGCCCCATGCGATCCCGTCTGATCCGTAAAACATGGTCTAACACATTCAAATAGAGCCTTTCTTATCCGGTCAGGGCGGTTCAACCTGACCGGGAAAGACTCTTGTCCGGGATCAGGAAACTCCGAATCAGAAGCAGCGCCACCCCAATACTGATGGCTGCGTCGGCGACGTTGAATACATACCAGTGAGCGTCCATCAGGTGAAAGTCAAAAAAATCCGCCACCGCGCCATAGATCAGACGGTCATGTATGTTGCCGAGCGCCCCTCCAAGAATTGCGCCTAGCGCCAGGGCGTTCAAACAATCATTATTCCGCCACAGCCACGCCAGCACGCCTAGCGTGATGGCAACGGTAAATCCAATAAGCCCCCAGCGGGCCAGCACACTGTCCGCCTGCAACATACCGAAGCTGACACCGCGGTTCCATACCATGTTAAGATCGAAAAATGGCAAAATTTGGATATTCTGCCTGGCAGGCAGATTAATAATATTGAGAACATAGTATTTGCTTAGCCAATCGGCGATGGCGACCCCGAGGGCGGCCAACAGGCCCAGCCTGACTGCGGATGTCATTCAGCACCGGCGCCGGGGGAGACGGCGCTGGCGCAGCGTCGGCAGAGATCATCATGGCCCTTCACCGTGCCTACTTCCGGCAGGATCATCCAGCAGCGCTGACATTTACCGCCGCCGGCCAGCGCATTGACAACGCCCGCCCCCGGCACCTCCGGCAGGGTGAAGGCGTTCTCTGGAACCGGCCCTTCAACCAGCACCGCGCCCGACGTGATGGCGATCTCGTTGATGTCCAGCCCCTGCATGGAATCGAGCAAGGCCCTATCGCCGACATGGATATGCGGCGCGGCCTCAAGGCTGGCGCCAATCCGCTTTTCGCGGCGTTCCAGTTCCAGCGCCCCGGTCACGACATGGCGCAGGGCCCGCACGCGCGACCATTTCTGCCCAAGCGCCGGGTTCTTCCATGCGGCGGGAATTTCCGGGAACTGGCGCAGGTGCACGCTTTCCGCAGCGCCGGGAAACCGGCTTGTCCAGGCCTCTTCCATGGTGAAGCTGAGTATTGGCGCGAGCCATGCGGTTAGGCATAAGAAGCACTGATCCATCACGGTCAGGCAGGCGCGCCGCCGCAAACTGCCGGGCGCGTCACAATATAATGCGTCCTTGCGGATGTCGAAATACAGCGCCGACAGATCGGAGGCGCAGAAATTGAACACCACCGTATGCAGCCGGGCAAAGTCGTAATCCAGATAGGCCTGCCGCACGAGCGCATCCAGTTCATGCAGGCGGTGCAGCACCCAGCGCTCCAGTTCCGGCATTTGCGAGACCTCGACCGCTACCGACGCGTCAAAGGCCGTCAGGGTGCCCAGCATGAAGCGCAACGTATTGCGCAGCTTGCGATAAGAGTCCGTATTGGTTTTCAGCACTTCCTGACCAAAACGGATTTCATTGGCGTAATCCGAGCTGGCGGCCCACAGGCGCAAAATCTCCGCGCCGCTCTGTTCGCTGACCTTGATCGGTGACAGATCATTTCCCAGCGACTTGGACATTTTGCGGCCATCCTCCGCCAGCAGAAAGCCATGCGTCAGCACGGCCTTGTAGGGCGCAACCCCGCGTGTGCCACAGCTTTCCAGAAGGGATGAGTGAAACCAGCCGCGATGCTGGTCTGTGCCTTCGAGATAGAGATCGGCGGGAGACCGTAATTCCGGCCGGTTTTCCAGCACAAAAGCGTGCGTCGATCCGCTGTCAAACCACACATCCAGAATGTCCTGCACCATTTCATAGTCTTCCGCGCGATATTCAGGCGCCAGAAAATATTCGGCGGGTTTGGTAAACCAGACGTCGCAGCCTTCTTTTTCCACCGCTGATATGATGCGCGCATTAACCGCCTCGTCACGCAACAGCGCACCAGATTGCCTGTGGACGAAGCAGGTCAGTGGCACGCCCCAGGCACGCTGGCGCGACACGACCCAATCGGGCCGGTTTTCAATCATCGAGCGGATGCGCGCCCGCCCGGATTCCGGTATCCACTGCACCTGGTCTATGGCCGCCAGCGCCTTCTGCCGCAGACCGTTTGTAGTCATGGAAATGAACCATTGCGGCGTGTTGCGCAAAATCAGCGGCGCCTTCGAGCGCCATGAATGCGGATATTGATGGGTCATCCTGCCATTGGCCAGCAGGCGGCCGGCATCGCGCAACGCCTGAATGACGGCGGTGTCGGCGTCTCCAGGCTTGCCATCGGGTTTCAATACGCGTTTGCCGGCAAACAGCGGCACAGTGGGCAGATAGACGCCCGCATCGTCCAGCATGAAGGGCGCCTCAATGCCGTGCTTCACACCCAATTCAAAATCGTCCGCGCCGTGGCTGGGGGCAATATGCACAAAACCGGTGCCTGCGTCATCGGTCACGAAATCGGCTGGATAGAGCCGTGCGCCATGCGTAAATCCCTTATCCGCCAACGGATGATGACAGACAATTTGCGCCAGCGTTTCCGCAGGCACATCGCGCAGCCTTTCCCAGGTTTCAATTTTGGCGTCCACCCTGACCTGATCCGCCAGCGCGTCTGCAAGGATGAGTTTTTCACCGCCTGCCGTTTGATACAGCCCATAGGCGATGCGCGGCGAAAAGGCGATGGCGCGGTTGGCGGGAATGGTCCAGGGCGTCGTCGTCCAGATTACGACATAGGCGTCTGGCGGCACGGCTCCGTTCGCGGTGGCGACGGGAAACTTCACCCAGATCGTGTTGGAGACATGATCGTGATATTCCACCTCGGCTTCCGCCAGCGCTGTCTTTTCCACCACCGACCACAGCACTGGTTTGGAGCCGCGATACAGTCCGCCATTCATGACAAATTTGATGAACTCGCGGACGATCTGCGCCTCGGCGTCATAGGCCATGGTGGAATAGGGATGCTCCCAATCCCCCAGTACGCCCAGCCGCTTGAATTCCTCGCGCTGCACACTAATCCAGTTGGCCGCAAAGTCCCGGCATTCCCTGCGGAATTCGATCAGCGGCACCTCATCTTTGTTCTTGCCGGCCTTGCGGTATTTTTCCTCGATCATCCATTCAATCGGCAGGCCATGGCAATCCCAGCCTGGTACATAAAAAGCGTCAAAGCCCATCATCTGGCGCGAGCGGTTGATTATATCCTTGAGAATTTTATTGAGCGCATGGCCCATATGCAGATGGCCGTTCGCATAGGGGGGGCCGTCATGCAGAATGAATTTTTCGCGGCCCTTCGCATCGGCGCGCAGACGGCCATGCAAATCCATCGCCTGCCATCGCGCCAGCCATTCCGGCTCGCGCTGCGGCAGCCCCGCCCGCATGGGAAAGTCTGTCTGCGGCAGAAAGATCGTGTCTTTATAGCCGGAACGGTTTTCGTCTCTGGTTTCAGACATAATTGGAGGTGTGATTCCTGTATGATGTTTTATCGGACATTGATTTCCACACGCCGGTTGCGCGGCTCCTCGATTTCATCAGCCGTGGGCACGATAGGTTCGTGTTCTCCGCGCCCGGCCACGATCACAGTGTCGCGCTTGATGCCGTTCGAGACCAGGAAGTCCGCCACGGACAAGGCCCGGCCGAATGCCAGTTCGTCATTATCGGATAATTTCCCGACCCTGTCAGTATGGCCTATGACCATGATTTCACCGGCGCTGCGCGCCGCCACATCCTTGCGCATTTCCTCCATGACCGGGGCGGAGCCTGCTTCCAGCGTCACCGTGCCCTCCTTGAAATAAAGCGTGTAGCTGCCGCGGCAGGCGGCAGGGCGGTCAAGGCTTTGCCAAAGCGCTGCTCCACATCCTTGCTGGCGATGGTGAACGACGTGCCGCCACCCGCCTTCACTGCGTTATTCGCCTTGTCCAGCACCGTATCCCTGCCATTTTGATGCACGACAACCGATCCCACGCTGCCGTCTTCATGCGGCAGGACTACATAGAGATCACTTGCGCAACCGGCAAGGTTGACCCATCCGGCGCCCGCCAATAATAATTTATTCAGGCTCATTGGGTCAGTCCTTGACGGAGACGAGGAATTTGGTGCCGCGCACCCCAAGAATGCCGGAGTGGGTCCGCACCTGCATGGCCTCGGGCGTCTGTTTGGCGATCTTTCCCGAGACGGCCGCCAGGGTGCCTTTCTTTACGGAGCTGACAAACTCCCCTTCATGGGTGGTGGTGTTGAAACGGAATTTGTCCAGCGCCAGAACAGTATCGGCACCCAGCGACAGACGGCTATTGTCAATGAACGTCATGCCCACAGCGCCGTCCTTATCCGTTACGACCTGATCGGACTGATACAGTTTCGTTCCCGCCGGTGCTGGGAGTTTCTGGCTGCCCCGCTCAATGTTTACGGCGCCTGAACTGGTTTTGACCAGGCCGATAGGATCGGCCGCCAGCGCACTCCGGGTATTCGCCATCAACAACAGCCCCGCCGCACACAGACAAAAGGTGACGCATTTTAATGAACTGGATAGAATAGACACCTTCTTCATGATTCCTCTTCATTGTCCATGGCATGCCCCTGAGTCACGAGAGCGATTGGTCCTTTGCCGCCCGCAACGACGCCAGCAGCGCCGCCCGCGCGCGTGCAGAAGACTGGGCGCGCAAGGCCGGGTTGCCGGAAGTTCTGATTTTGCGTCTTGTACTGGTAATCGAAGAACTGTTCACAAACACGATAAAGCACGGATATTGCAGGGAAAGCAACCGCCCGGTGCGCATTTC
>SHWM01000006.1 GCA_009693835.1 Alphaproteobacteria bacterium | reverse complement strand
GCGCTCCATTCCGGCCGTTCCTGCAAAAACAGGGCGCCCGTCATCACCGCCCAGACCGGGATCATATAATTGATCAGCGCATAAAATGTCGGTCCCGCGCTGGCCACCAGCCGGTAGAAAATCAGTTGCGGCAGCGCGGTGCCAAAAACCCCCAGCACGATGACGGCCAGAACAGAATCGCTGTTTACGCGCAAATCGGCGGGCGGGTGCTGCACCAGCGCGATGGGCAGCATGATCAGAGCGGATAGAAGCACCGTGGCGGTGGTCGTCAGCATGGTGTTGGTGACGCGGTTAAAGGGGGTGATGACCACATTGATGGCGTAGCAGGCGGCGCCGCCTAAAATGGCCAGCTGGCCGACGAAGCCTGCGCCGCCAAGATTATGCAGCGCCTCCGGTCCGACCAGGACAATAATGCCGCCAAAGCCCATCACAAAGCCAATGAACTTGAAAAGAGTAATATGCTCCGTCTGATGCGCAAAATGCGACAGCAGCAGTGTGATCAGGGGGATAATGGCCATCAATATGCCCGTCAGGCCGCTGTCGATGCTGAGCTGCCCCCAGGTAATCAGAAAGAACGGGATGCAATTCCCGATCACCGCCAGCACGGTAAAATATCCCCAGCGCCGCCACGGCAGCCGCAGCGAATGGCCCTGCCGCGCGGTCACGGCCAGCAGGATAATTGCTGCAATCACCAGCCGGCCTGCGACCATGGTAAGCGGCGGCATGGACCTCAGGGCCACCTTGTTCAGGGCAAAGGCCGAGCCCCATGTCGCCACCAGGGCAAACAACATCATCCAGTCGCTCAGGGGACGTTTTCCTAGCAGATTCATGGGTGAATTTCCGTTAGGTGCTTAGTCATTATAGAGTCATGACTATCCCCACAAAGTCGGCTCGCACAAGCCCCAAGGTTGCGCTATTATACGGGCAGATGAGAACAGCCAATCAAGGGAGTTTCCAATGCCTTTCACCAGCAGCACGGATCCTATCGTCATTGTCGGCATGGCCCGCACCCCCATGGGGGGCTTTCAGGGCGACCTGACCGAGGCCACCGCCCCCGAACTGGGCAGCACCGCCATCAAGGCCGCGCTGGAGCGCGCAGGCGTCAACCCTGCCGACGTCAACGAGGTGCTGATGGGTTGCGTCCTGCCGCATGGGCTGAAGCAGGCCCCGGCCCGTCAGGCTTCGCGTGGCGCGGGCATCCCGGACTCCGCTCCGTGCACTACGGTCAATAAAATGTGCGGCTCGGGTATGAAGACAGTGATGCAGGCTTATGACGGGTTGGTGTCGGGCGGATTGGGGGATGACGGCATTGCCGTCGCAGGCGGCATGGAGAGCATGACTAATGCCCCCTATATTGTGCCGCGGGTGCGTGCGGGGTTGCGCATGGGCCATGGTGAATTCAAGGATTCGATGTTTCTCGACGGTCTGGAAAATGCAGATGATGGACGCCTGATGGGCGCCTTCGCCGAAGATACGGCGCGCGAATTGCAATTCACTCGCGAAGTGATGGACGCCTATGCGATCGAAAGCCTGAAGCGCGCCAATGCTGCGATCACCGGGGGAAATTTCAAGGCGGAAATTGTACCGGTCAGCATCAAGGGCCGGGGTGGCGTCCGGATAGTGGATACGGACGAACAGCCCGCCAAGGCCGATGTCTCGAAGATACCCAGCCTGAAACCCGCCTTTGCCGCCAATGGTTCGGTGACGGCAGCCAATTCCAGCTCCATCTCGGATGGTGCATCGGCCATCGTGATGATGCGGCAGTCGACGGCCGAGGCGCGTGGCCTTAAGCCGCTGGCGCGGATCGTCGCCCATGCCAGCCACGCCCGCGCGCCGGAGTGGTTTACCACGGCCCCGATCGGTGCGATTGAAGAACTGATGAAGCGCACCGGCTGGAAAATCGATGATGTCGATCTGTTCGAGATCAACGAAGCCTTTGCCGTGGTGCCGCTGGCGGCGATGCGGGAACTGGACATTCCGCATGAGAAAGTGAACGTGCATGGCGGGGCTTGCGCGCTTGGCCATCCTGTAGGATCGAGCGGTTCACGCATCATCATTACGCTGCTGTCGGCATTGCAGCAATATGGCGGCACGCGCGGAGTGGCCGCCCTGTGCATTGGCGGCGGTGAAGCGACGGCAGTAGCGATTGAGCGCCTGAATTAGTCAATGGCGCTTCTTTCCAGTAGTGTAAACACGCGCGGCGATGCGTTCAAAAACAACGCCGGGCAGATGGAAGGTCTGGTAGCCGATCTGCGCGCCAAAGTGGCGGTGGCGTCTCTGGGCGGCAATGCGCGCTCGCGCGAACGGCATGTGTCGCGCGGCAAACTGCTGCCGCGTGACCGGGTGGAAAACCTGCTTGATCCAGGAACGCCGTTTCTGGAATTCAGCCAGCTCGCTGCCTATGGCATGTATGACGACGACATTCACAGCGCCGCCATCCTGACCGGAATTGGCCGCGTTTCGGGCCGGGAATGTGTGATCGTATGCAATGACGCCACGATCAAGGGCGGCACCTATTACCCGATGACCGTGAAGAAGCATCTGCGCGCGCAGGAAGTGGCGGCGGAGAATCATCTGCCCTGCATCTATCTGGTCGATTCCGGCGGCGCCAATCTTCCCAACCAGGCGGAGATATTTCCCGACCGCAATCATTTCGGCCAGATATTCTATAATCAGGCCAATATGTCGGCGGTCGGCATCCCGCAGATCGCGGTGGTGATGGGGTCGTGCACCGCAGGCGGCGCCTATGTGCCCGCGATGAGCGATGAAACCATCATCGTCCGCAATCAGGGCACGATTTTTCTGGGTGGCCCGCCGCTGGTGAAGGCCGCGACGGGCGAGATCGTCTCCGCTGAAGATCTGGGCGGGGCCGACGTGCATTCGCGCGTCAGCGGCGTGACCGATCATTATGCCATGAATGACGGGCATGCACTGTCACTCACCCGCCGTATTGTGGGCAATCTCAATCGCCGCAAACAGGCCTGGCTGGCGGTGCAGCCGCCGCGTGATCCGGTGTATGACCCGGTGGAGTTGAATGGCGTGGTTCCCGCCAATCCGCAAAGCCAGTATGACGTGCGCGAGGTGATCGCGCGGCTGGTGGATGGCAGCGAGTTTGACGAATTCAAGAAACTGTATGGCGCCACCCTGGTTACCGGCTTTGCGCATATCCATGGCTATCCGGTAGGCATTTTGGCCAATAACGGCATCCTGTTTTCCGAATCCGCGCTGAAGGGCGCGCATTTCATAGAATTATGCGCACAGCGCCATATCCCGCTGGTGTTTTTGCAGAATATTGCAGGCTTTATGGTAGGCCGCAAATATGAAGCCGGTGGCATTGCCAAGGATGGCGCGAAACTGGTCACCGCCGTCGCCACCGCTGCGGTACCGAAATTCACCGTCGTGATTGGCGGGTCCTACGGCGCTGGCAATTACGGCATGTGTGGCCGCGCCTATCGTCCGCGTTTTTTATATATGTGGCCGAACGCGCGGATATCGGTGATGGGCGGCGAACAGGCGGCGAGCGTGCTGGCCACCGTGCGCCGCGAGGCCATGGAGGCGTCCGGGCAAAACTGGAGCGCCGAGGAAGAGGCCGAATTCAAGGCCCCGGTGCGCGCGCGTTATGAGCAAGAGGGCCACCCTTATTTTGCCACCGCGCGTCTGTGGGATGACGGCATTATCGCGCCGCAGGACACCCGCAGGGTGCTGGGGCTGAGCCTTTCGATTTCGCAGAATGCGCCGCCACGCGACACGAAATTCGGCCTTTTCAGGATGTAATGAATTATTTCAGGATAGCGGAGAGTAGATAATGTCCAAGGAAGATCTCGTGCTGCTCAACACCACGCGCGCGGGCGTAGCGGTCATAACACTGAACCGGCCGGATTTGCATAATGCCTTTAATCCCGATGTGATCGAGCGGTTGTCCGACATTTTTGAGACGCTGCGCGGGGCCGATGGCGTGCGGGTAGTGCTGCTGGAAGGCAATGGGCCTAGTTTTTCAGCCGGCGCGGACCTGAACTGGATGCGCGCCGCCGCAGAATATGACAAGGCGACCAATCAGGCCGAGGCCACGGCATTAGGGCGGATGCTGAACCAGCTTTATACCCTGCCCAAGCCAACGATCGCTGTCGTGCATGGTCCCGCGATTGCGGGTGGCATGGGGCTGGTCTCGGCTTGCGACATGGCGATTGCCAGCGAGAATGCGTTCTTTTCACTGTCGGAAGTGCGCATCGGTCTGACTCCAGCGACCATTTCCCCTTATGTGGTCCGGGCCATGGGGCCGCGCATGGCGCATCGCTATTTTCTTAGCGGCGAACGCATCAGCGCACAGGAAGCCTACCGCATCGGCTATGTACATGCGGTGGCGAAGGATCGCAACGCGTTGGCCGAGGAGGCCGAGAAGCTGGTGACGCAGTTATTCATGGCGGCCCCCGACGCCGTCCGTACCACCAAGGAATTGTTGCGGTCCGTGACGCATGCCGAAATTACCGGGGACCTGATTGACTACACGGCGAACATGATCGCGGAAATCCGCCAGACCGACGAAGGGCGTGAGGGTACTGGCGCGTTCCTGCAAAAGCGCAAGCCCTGGTGGCAGAACTGATGCTGGAAAGCCTGCTGATTGCCAACCGGGGCGAGATCGCCTGCCGGGTGATCCGGACAGCGCGGGCGATGGGTATTCGCACCATTGCGGTTTATTCCGATGCGGATGCAGGTGCGCTGCACGTGGAAATGGCCGACGAGGCGGTGCATATCGGCCCTTCGGCTGCCGCTGCAAGCTATCTGAATATCCCCGCCATCATTGCCGCCGCCCGGCGTACGGGGGCCAGCGCCATTCATCCCGGATACGGATTTTTATCGGAAAATCCGCTGTTCGCGGAGGCATGCGCCAGTGCGGGGATTATTTTTGTGGGCCCGCCAGCTTCCGCCATGCGCGCCATGGGCGCCAAAGACGCGGCCAAGCGCCTGATGCAGGACGCAAAGGTGCCGGTCGTGCCGGGCTATCACGGTGATAATCAGGATGCGGGCTTTCTGGCAGAGCAGGCAAAGAAAATCGGCTTTCCGGTGCTGATCAAGGCGGTGGCGGGCGGCGGCGGGCGCGGCATGCGCCGGGTAGACAGCGCAGCGGAATTTGCGGGCGCGCTTGAATCCGCCATGCGGGAATCCAGGGCGGCGTTCGGTGATGACAAGGTGCTGGTCGAACGCTATATGGCCAAGCCGCGCCACATTGAAATTCAGGTGTTTGCGGACAGCCACGGCAATGCGGTGCACCTCTATGAGCGCGACTGTTCCATTCAGCGCCGTCATCAAAAGGTGATCGAGGAAGCCCCCGCGCCGGGGATGCCCCGCGCCATGCGCGAGAAGATGGGCGCGGCGGCGGTGCAGGCGGCCAAGGCCATCGGCTATCTGGGGGCGGGGACGGTTGAGTTCATTGCCGACGCCTCGCGGGGACTGCGCGAGGATAGTTTTTATTTTATTGAAATGAATACCCGGCTGCAGGTGGAGCATCCGGTGACCGAAATGATTACCGGGCTGGATCTTGTCGAATGGCAGTTGCGCGTCGCCATGGGGGAAACCCTGCCGATGGTGCAATCGCAAATTCCGCTTAATGGGCACGCTTTTGAAGTCCGTCTGTATATGGAGAATCCCGCCACCGGGTTTCTGCCATCGACAGGAAAACTGCGGCATCTGCGCCTGCCGGCTCAAAGAGACGGCGTGCGTATCGATACCGGCGTCCGGGAAGGCGACGAGGTTTCGATCTTTTATGATCCCATGATCGCCAAACTGATCGTGCACGGGGCGGACCGCACCCAGGCGCGCCTGCGCCTGTGCGCGGCGCTGGAAGCGGTCCAGATCGCTGGGCCCGCCGGAAATGTTGGCTTTCTGCGCGCCATAGCCGGGCATCCGGCCTTTGCCAGCGGCGATGTGGATACCGGCTTTATCGAACGGTATCAGGATATATTGATACCCAGAAGTGAAACGGCGGCGGATGACCATGTTCTGGCGCTGGCCTGTCTGGCGGTGTTGCAGACACGCGCGCAACAGGCTTGCGTGACAGCCGCCCATTCCGGTGATCCTTATTCGCCCTGGTTTCGCACGGATGGCTGGCGCGCCAACGCCACGGGGCGTGAGACCCTGCGTTTTGTGTCAAATGGCGCCGAGACCGCCATAGCAGTTGAATATGTAGCAGATGGCGTCCGCCTGCGCCTGCCGGGCGGGGAGGTGCAGGCCAGCGCCAGCCTTGCCAATGGCAGCCTGACCGTAGAACTGGACGGCCGCAAATTTTCAGCCGGCATTAATATCTCAGGAATGTGCATCACCGTGATGCTGGCGGGCCATGCCCATATTGTCGATCTGCACGATCCGGTGCACGAGGCGGAACAGGACGAAGGTGTCACTGGCGATATCGTGGCCCCGATGCCGGGCAAACTGATTTCAGTTCTCGTCAAGGCAGGTGACAGCGTGCGCAAGGGCGATGCGCTGGCCGTTCTGGAAGCGATGAAAATGGAAAATACACTTGTGGCGCCTGTAGACGGTATCGTCGCCGAGGTGAATTATGCGGCGGGCGAACAGGTGGAGGAAGGCGCCGTTATCGTGACCTTCCGGCAGCCGGAATAGCCATGGCGCTGCACCTGATCAAACTGTGCGTGGGCATTGCCACATATGAGGAACTGGTTGCCTGGCAGAAGTATCGCCAGAAAAAAGACGGGGTGCTGCGGCACATCACCCGCATGACGCCGCGCCGGGGCGATGAACTGTTAGACGGCGGATCCATTTACTGGGTGATCAAGGGGCTTATCCAGGCGCGGCAGAAATTGCTGGAACTGCGCCCCATGACGGACAGCGAAGGGGTGGCGCATTGCGCGTTGATCCTGGACCCGAAACTGGTCCGCACCCAGATGCACCCGCGCCGCGCCTTTCAGGGCTGGCGCTATTTGAAGCCGGAGGAGGCGCCCCGCGATCTGGGCAAGAGCAAGGCAGCGGGCAAAAATGAAATGCCGCCAGAAATGCGCGCGGAATTAATGGCGCTGGGATTGTTGTAAGGGGTTAACATCCGGGGTGTCGGACCAAGGCGGGACTTGACACGGGCGGTGCTTGTAGGACAGGTAGCGCCATGAATTCGACCACCGAAAAATGGGAAAAGGAGCAACGGCAGGTGGAACTCCGCTTTGAGCCGCTAATGCGCTTTGGCATGGACGCGCCGCTGCTGCTTGACTGCGGTGTGGAACTGGCGCCGCTTGAAATCGCCTATCAGACCTATGGTGTTCTGAACCAGGATAAATCCAACGCGATACTGGTGTGTCATGCGCTGACCGGCGATCAGTATGTGGCGAGCACACACCCGGTCACCGGCCGTCCGGGCTGGTGGAATACGATTATCGGGCCCGGGCGGCCCGTGGACACCAACCGGTATTTCATCATCTGTGCCAATGTGATCGGCGGCTGCATCGGTAGCACCGGCCCAACCAGCCTCAATCCGGCGACAGGTAAACCCTATGGCCTGTCCTTTCCGGTCATCACGATCGGCGACATGGTGAACGCGCAGGCGCGGCTGGTGGATGCGCTGGGTATTGCGCAACTCTTCTGCGTTATTGGCGGCTCGATGGGCGGCATGCAGGTGCTGCAATGGGCGGCTGCCTATCCTGAAAAAGTGTTCAGCGCCGTTCCGATTGCGACGGCAGCCTGGCATTCGGCCCAGAACATCGCCTTTCATGAGGTCGGGCGTCAGGCGATCATGGCCGATCCGGAATGGTGCGGCGGCGATTACCCAAATCAGCTCCGGCGGCCTGAGAAGGGGCTGGCGGTGGCGCGGATGGCGGCGCACATCACCTATCTGTCCGAGGCTGCGCTGCACGAAAAGTTTGGCCGTAATCTGCAGGACCGTGAAAAAATCGGCTTTGGCTTTGATGCGGATTTTCAGGTGGAATCCTATTTGCGCCATCAGGGGTCGGCCTTTGTTGATCGTTTTGACGCCAACTCCTATCTCTATCTGACCCGGGCCATGGATTATTTCGATCTGACGGCGGAATATGGCGATGTGCTGGCGGATGCGTTCCGTGGCACACAGACGCGTTTCTGCCTCATATCCTTCACCAGCGACTGGCTGTTTCCCACATCCGAAAGCCGCGACATCGTGCAGGCGCTCAACGCATCCGCCGCCAATGTCAGCTTTGTGGAGATCGAAACGCAAAAGGGGCATGACGCCTTTCTGCTGGAGGAACCGGAACTGTTTGCGACCCTGACCGGGTTTCTGAATGCGGCGGCGCAAAAGCGGTGCCTGAAAAATGGTTTCTGATTCCGCGCATCCAAATGGCGGCCGCGTCGATCTGCAGCTTATCGCCAGCATGATTGAGGCCGGCAGCCGTGTGCTGGACGTGGGCTGCGGAGACGGAGAATTGCTGCGCCTGTTGAACGCGACGCGGGATGTGGATTGCCGCGGCATTGAAATCAGCCAGAAGGGGGTCAATGCGGGGGTGGCGCAGGGGTTGTCGGTGGTGCAGGGCGACGCGGATACCGATCTGGTCAATTATCCGACCAAGGGCTTCGATTATGTCATTCTGAGCCAGACACTTCAGGCCACGCGCGCGCCGCAACGGGTCCTTCGCGAACTGGTGCGCATTGGTAAACGCGCGGTCATCTCGTTTCCCAATTTCGGGCATTGGCGTGTGCGCATGCGCATTCTGCTGAAAGGGCAAATGCCGGTAACCGGGACTCTGCCTTATTTATGGTATGAGACTCCGAATATACATCTTTGTTCCATCGATGATTTTACCGATATGACCCATAGCATGGGGATCACCATCGAACGTTTTATCGCGCTGGACCGGCAGGGTAAGGTAAGCCTGACCAATCATTGCCAGGGGCTGGCCAATCTGCTCGCCGCCCAGGCTTTGTTTCAGCTGCGCATGGATTAGGGCCGCATAAGGCTGCTCTATCCGGACGAGGACGGCACCTGCGCCGCCAGCATCTGCCGCAGGCGGGCGCGCGGTTGTTCGGGTATGGGGACATAAATCTGTTTACTTGCTTCCACGATCCAGACCCCGGCAAAGCGGGGCCAGACATGTCTGCCCACACGTTCCCAGCCTTCCGGATTATTTGTCATCACCATCCGGCCCAGCGGCGGCATATAGAGCGAAGCCGACCATTGTTCCGGCGAGAACAGGCAGTCGCGCATTAGTCCCGTCAACTGGCCGCGGGAGAAGGGGCGGCCATGCCCAAACGGCGTGCTTTTACTGCGCGCCCAAAGACCAATCCGGTTGGGCGCGATAATCAGTATTTTTCCGCCGGGCGCCAGCACCCGCCATAATTCACGCAGCCCCGGCCGGATATGTTCGCTGGTTTCCAGTGAATGAACCAGAAGAATGCGATCCACTGAGGCGTCTTCCAGCGGCAGGCCGGTCTCATCCACCAGTGCAGTGAGGCTGGCGGCATGGCCCGGCCAGGGCATGACCCCCTGACTGGCCGGCATCATGGCCACGCAACGGGCCGCCTCCACCAGAAAAAGCGGCAGATAGGGGGTCGTGTACCCCATCCCCAGCAGCGACAGACCAGAAAGGTTGGGCCATATCGCACGAATTTTCTGGCTAAGGGCGCGCCGGGCGGCATTCCCCAGCGGGCTGCTGTAAAAGGCGTGCAGATCAATCACATCCAGATGCATGGCGCTACTATAGAACGGTAAAATCATGCTAGAGTAGCAAATATCAGCATTTTGAGAGGAGGCCGTCATGCCATTGCAAGTTCATCAGTTCGCCTGTCTGAACGATAATTATTCCTGGCTGGTGCATGAACCGGAAGCCAATGTCACGGCGGTGGTGGACACGCCCGAGGTGGCGCCCATTCTGCGGGCGCTCGATCAGAAGGGATGGAAACTGACCCATATTCTGAATACGCATTGGCATCCCGATCATGCGGGCGGCAATGACGAATTAAAGGCGAAAACCGGCTGCCAGATCATCGGCCCGCGCGCCGAAGCCAAACGGATTCCCTCGATCGAACGCCCGGTTGGCGATGGCGACGAGATAAAATTTGGCACCGCCACGGCCCGGGTGTTTGACGTGCCGGGGCATACCAGCGGCCATGTCGCCTACTGGTTTGCGCAGGACAAGATCGCCTTCGTGGGGGATACGCTGTTCGCGCTGGGGTGCGGGCGGCTGTTCGAGGGAACCGCGCAGCAGATGTGGACGTCCCTGCAAAAATTGATGGCGCTGCCGCCGGAAACCAAGGTTTACTGCGCGCACGAATACACCCAGTCCAATGCACGTTTTGCGTTGAGTGTGGATCCCGAAAATGAAGCGCTGGTGGCGCGTTCAAAAGAAATAGACGCCATGCGGGCCAAGGGTATCCCGACGGTTCCGAGCAATATCGGTCTGGAACTGGCGACCAATCCGTTTCTGCGGCCGGCAAGTCTTACGTTGCAGCGCAGCCTGGGCATGGTGGGCGCGGACCCGGTCGAGGTGTTTGCTGAAACCCGCCGCCGTAAGGATAAATTTTAGCGTTATACGGATTTTTTGGCGCGTTCGGGCGTGGGCGGCTTGGGTAGCTTGCCCCCCCAGCCATAGGCGATTTCACGGAATTCCTTGCCGCCAAAAGTTTCCAGGCGGTCGCCAATAGGCTGCCCGCCCATGCGTTCGTAAAATTTGCACGCCGGATTGCCCACCAGCACCCACAGCATGACGGCGCTGTAACCTGCGCGGCCGAGATTGGCGATGCAGGATTCCAGCAATTGCTGACCCAGCCCCAGCCCCTGACAGACGGGCCGGACATACAGGGCATAAACCTCGCCCCTGAAATTGCCGGTTTCAATGCGGATCGGATCGCGCGCGAGGCCGCTGCTGGCAAATCCCATGGGGCCGAGTTTGTCATCCTCGGCGAGGAAAATGCCCTGCGGGGTGTGCACCAGAGTCTTTTTCCAATGCGCCAAACGCACATCATAACTCTGAGCCGCCAAAACCTCAGGGGGCAGAAGGCCAACATAGGCCTGCATCCAGGTCTCCGAGTGGATCGAAGCTATGGCGGCGGCGTCAGCGGGCCTGGCGGCGCGTAACTGGATCATAATGGCTTGCGCCGCCCTGTTACGCCGAAACAGCGACGCCCTTTCCGGTCAGGTAATCCGCCAGCTCGCCGCTTTCATACATTTCACGTATGATGTCGCAGCCGCCGACAAATTCGCCTTTCACATAAAGCTGCGGGATGGTGGGCCAGCTGGAAAACTGTTTGACGCCTTCGCGCACCTCGGCTTGTTGCAGCACGTCGACGCTTTTGAAATCAATCCCCAGCTGGTTCAGTATCTGGCAGACGGTGGAGGAGAAACCGCATTGCGGGAATTGCGGCGATCCTTTCATGAAAAGCAGGACATCCGTGCTGTCTACGGCGTTTTTGATTTCGTCCAGGATGGTGATGTCGCTCATGGCATGGGCTCCTGTAAAATGCGGATAGTCACAAACTAATGAGTATAAGAGGCAACTTCAAGGGGGGCCTAATCCGGCACGCTGGTTTGCAGCGCCAGAGCGTGCAGGGCCTCGCCCATATGTCCCTGCAGCGCCGCATAGACCATCTGATGCTGCTGCACCCGTGTTTTACCGCGGAAAGCGGCGTATTTTACAAAGGCGGCGTAATGGTCCCCGTCGCCGCGCAGATCTTCGATCCGCACCTCGGCGCCAGGCAGGCCTTCCTTGATCATACGCTCGATTTCTGATGCCTGCATCGCCATATTCAGCCCTCCATATAGTCCGGAAACCAGTTTTCATGAGCATGACGCAGCGTCTCCAGCGTCTGGATCAGCCTGCCGTCAAGGATCATATCACGGCCACCTGTTCGGCCCAATTCGGTGATGGGGACCCTCCGCGCACCCGCCGCCGAGAGCAAGCCAGGAGCTTTATCCGGCGAGACGCAGAGCACATAGCGGGCCTGATCTTCGCCAAACAGCCAGGCATGCGGCGGTCCGGCATTTTTTGGCAGGGCCAGGACGCAGCCATACCCGCCCGCCAGCGCCATTTCGGATAGCGCCACCAGCAGGCCGCCGTCAGAAATATCATGCGCCGTCCTGACGTTTCCGGCAACAATCTGCCCCCTGACGAAATCGCCATAACGCCGTTCGGCAGCCAGATCAACAGGCGGCGGCGCGCCGTCCTTGCGTCCCGCGATCTCGCGCGCATAAAGTGACTGGCCCAAATGACCGGAGGTTTCCCCCACCAGCAGGATCACGTCCCCCTCCTGCTTGAACGCGATGGTCGCCATATGATCAATATCATCCAGCAGGCCAATGGCGCCAATGGCAGGTGTCGGCGGGATCGCCACGCCCCTGGTCTCATTATAGAGCGACACATTGCCCGAGACGATCGGCATGTCGAGCGCGCGGCACGCCTCGCTCAGGCCCTCTATGCAGCCGACCAGTTGCCCCATGATTTCCGGGCGCTCCGGACTGCCGAAATTCAGGCAGTCCGTGGTGGCCAGGGGTTTCGCGCCAACGGCGCACAGATTCCGGAAGGCTTCAGCAACGGCCTGTTTACCCCCTTCCCTGGGCGAGGCGGCGCAATAACGCGGCGTCACGTCCGTGGTGGCGGCGATCCCCTTGCGGCTGCCATGCAGGCGCACAACGGCGGCGTCGCCGCCCGGGCGCTGGACCGTATCGCCCATCACCATGTGATCATATTGTTCCCATATCCAGCGGCGGCTTGACAGATGCGGGCCGCCAAGCAGGCGGACCAGCGCCGCGCCGGGATCATCTGTATCCGGTACATCTGCGGCGGCAAGATGCGGCAAAGGGGGGGTGGGCGTCCAGGGACGCTGATAGATAGGGGCCTGTTCCGCCAGCACGTCCACCGGCAGGTCGGCCACGGTTTCGCCCCGGTGACGGATAATAAAACGCCCGGTGTCCGTGGTTTCGCCCACAATTGCGAAATCCAGCTCCCAGCGTTCAAATATGGCGCGGGCGGCGCCGGCGCGATCCGGGCGCAGCACCATCAGCATGCGTTCCTGGCTTTCCGACAGCATCATCTCATAGGCGGTCATGCCAGCCTCGCGGCACGGCACCCGGTCCAGATCCAGCAGCAGGCCCAATCCGCCCTTGGAGGCCATCTCGACGGCTGAACAGGTGAGGCCCGCCGCCCCCATGTCCTGAATGGCGATGACCGCATCTCCCGCCATCAGTTCAAGGCAGGCCTCAAGCAGAAGTTTCTCCGTAAACGGATCGCCGACCTGCACCGTCGGGCGTTTTTCTTCAGAGTTTTCGTCAAATTCCGCTGACGCCATGCTGGCGCCATGGATGCCGTCGCGGCCGGTTTTTGAACCCACATAGACAACTGGATTTCCCACGCCGCTGGCGGTCGAATAAAACACCTTGTCTGCGTCCGCGACGCCAATGCACATGGCGTTGACCAGGATATTGCCATTATAGCCGGGATCGAAATTCACCTCGCCGCCCACGGTTGGCACGCCGATGCAATTGCCATAACCGCCAATGCCCGCCACCACGCCGGAAACAAGATGCCGGGTTTTCGGATTTTCGGGCGCCCCAAAACGCAGGGCGTTGAGATTGGCGACCGGCCGCGCGCCCATGGTGAACACATCGCGCATAATGCCGCCAACGCCTGTGGCGGCACCCTGATAGGGTTCAATAAAGCTGGGATGATTGTGGCTTTCCATTTTGAAAATGGCGACCTGACCATCGCCAATATCGACGACACCAGCGTTTTCTCCGGGGCCGCATACGACCTGCGGGCCGGTTGTGGGCATGGTGCGCAGCCAGACGCGCGAGCTTTTGTACGAGCAATGCTCGTTCCACATGGCCGAGAAAATGCCTAGTTCCGTAAGGTTGGGCGCGCGGTCGAGTACACGCAATATCTGGTCATATTCATCGGGTTTCAGCCCATGCTCCGCCACAATTTCCGGAGTAATGGTCACGCGCATTGAACCAGTGCCGTCAATGCGTCAAACATGGCGCGGCCATCGCTCCCGCCGAGTTCATGAGAAATCAGACGTTCGGGATGTGGCATCATGCCCAGCACGTTCCCGGTTTCGTTCAGGATGCCCGCAATATTGTTCAGCGAACCGTTTGGGTTGGCGTCCGCATTTATGAGGCCATCCGCGGCGCAATAGCGAAAGGCGACGCGTCCGGTGTCTTCGAGCCGGTTCAGGGTCGCGGAATCGGCAAAATAATTGCCGTCATGATGCGAGATCGGGATACGCACGACCTGACCCGGCCCGTAGCCGCGGGTAAAAAGGGTGTAGTTGTTTTCCACGCGCAGAAAGACATCCCGGCAAATGAATTTCAGCCCGGCGTTGCGCATCAGGGCGCCTGGCAGCAAGCCGGCCTCCGTCAGGATCTGAAACCCGTTGCACAGGCCCAGCACCGGCGTTCCCGCCTTTGCTTTCGCCACGACCGCCCGCATGATGGGGGCGCGCGCCGCCATGGCGCCGGAACGCAGATAATCCCCGTGTGAAAACCCGCCAGGCAGGACGATCAGGTCGCAGGCGGGCAACTCGGAGTCCCCATGCCAGATCATCCGGGGGCGCGTGCCGCTGCTCGCTTCAAGTGCGACAGCCACATCCCGGTCGCAGTTGGAACCCGGAAATACGATCACACAGCTATTCACGCGTCCAGCTCTATGGAATAGTTTTCGATCACGGTATTGGCCAGCAGTTGCGCGCACATGGCGTCCAGCCCGGCGCGGGCCGTTTGCGTGTCGCTCCCGGCCAGATCAATTTCAATATATTTTCCCTGCCGGACTTCCTCGACCCCCACGAACCCCAGATGCGACAGGGCCTTGGCGATGGCTTTGCCCTGCGGGTCAAGCACACCCTTTTTGAGGGTAATGTGAATGCGCGCTTTCATAAGCTCTTATCAATTGAAGGGGTTAATTCACGACCTTGGGAGCGGCGGTCAACCCTCTTTCCAGATCGGGTGCGATGCCCAGCCGCCGGGCGACTTCCTGATAGGCCTCGGACACGCCGCCCATATCCCGGCGAAAACGGTCCTTATCCAGCTTTTCGTTGGTCGTCATGTCCCACAGCCGGCAGGAATCCGGGCTGATCTCATCCGCCAGCACGATACGCATCATGTCGCCTTCATAGATCCGGCCAAATTCAATCTTGAAATCGACCAGCTTGATCCCGACGCCTGCAAACAGCCCGCTCATAAAATCATTGACCCGCAGGGTGATGGCCATGATGTCGTCAATTTCATTCGGTGTGGCCCAGCCGAAGGCGGTGACATGTTCTTCCGACACCAGCGGGTCATTGAGGGCATCGTTCTTGTAGTAGAATTCAATGATCGAGCGGGGCAGGGGCGTGCCTTCCTCGATGCCCAGCCGGGTAGTGATGGAACCCGCGGCGACGTTGCGAACCACAACCTCAAGCGGAACTATTTCAACAGCCCGAATAAGTTGTTCGCGCATATTAAGACGTCGGATGAAGTGGGTGGGCACACCAATGGATGCCAGTTGCACCATGATATGCTCGCAAATGCGGTTGTTCAGGATGCCTTTGCCGACCACCGTGGCGTGTTTCTTGCCATTATTGGCGGTGGCGTCATCCTTGAAATACTGGATGAGCGTACCAGGCTCCGGCCCTTCGTAAAGAATTTTGGCCTTGCCCTCATACACTTTTCTGCGGCGGCTCATAATAGTCCTTGATGGTGATCCCAGGGGAAATCCCTGGAGAGAAGAGAAGATGGAACCTAAACCAAAGTGCTGCTTCGCACAATGTACATAACGCTCAATATATAGGTAGTGTAGTGGCGTTGCGCCGGATTTTGGCGTCTGCAGGGCGCGCATTTCATTGCCGCCGCGTAAACGCTGGGTTAGAAATGGGCACCTGCGAGCGATTCGGAAGGAGATTATCGGGGCATGAGCACATTTGACGAACGCGAAAAGGGATTTGAAAGTAAATTCGTCCATGATTCCGAGCTGGAATTCAAGGCCATGGCGCGGCGTAACAAGCTTCTTGGGCTGTGGGCGGCGGAAAAGATGGGCATCCAGGGGACCGACGCCGAAGCCTACGCCAGGGAAGTGGTAAAGGCCGATTTTGAAGAGGCAGGCGATCAAGACGTGCTGCGTAAGGTGATGGCGGACCTGAAGGCCAAGGGGGTCAATCAGTCTGAACATCAGGTCCGCCGTGAGATGGACATTTTTCTGACTGTCGCCCGCGAGCAGGTGCAAAAAGAGGGTTAGACCCTGATCCCGGCTTTCTCATGAAAGACATGCTTCTTGCCATTCTGAAACCGGGCGGGCGAACCTCGTTGCTGCTGATCGGCTTGATCGCCGTGATGATCGCCGCTCTTGGCTATTTCAATTTACTTGAGCCCATCGGGAAAGCGCTCGAATCCGATGCCCTGACTTTCAAGATCGGGGCGGTAAAAATATCCCTCTACCGGATATTAAGCGGTATTTTCGGGCTGTTTGTACTGCTTTGGTCCGCCAGCCTGGTTTCCGGTCTGGTCGAAAAGGCCATGGGGGGAATCAACTGGCTTGAGTCGAGCAATCGGGCGCTGCTGACCAAGGCGATACAGGTTCTGCTGTATTTCATCCTGTCCATGCTCACCCTGGATTTGCTGGGCACTGATCTGACGGCTTTTGCAGTTTTCGGCGGCGCTCTGGGGGTTGGGCTGGGTCTGGGCCTGCAGAAGGTTACAGCTAATTTTATCAGCGGCGTCATCCTGCTTGTCGAGAAATCGATCAAGAATGGCGATATGGTCGATCTTGGCAATGGTGTTGCCGGCATCGTGCGGCGCACGGGAACCCGTTTTACCCTGATAGAAGGCAGTGATGGTGGCGAAATCATGGTGCCTAATGATGACTTCATTACCAATCGCGTCACCAACTGGACCTATAGCCACCGCGATGCACGGGTAAATATCCGTTTGAGCGTAAGCTATGGATCAGACATTGATCTGGCCCAAAAACTGATGCTGGCGTCTGCACATGCGCATCCCTCTTGCTCGCAGGAGCGGCCGGTGAACTGTTTTTTGCAGGAGTTCGGCGCGGATGGGATCAGTTTTTCCCTAAGTTTCTGGGTGAACGATATTATCAGCGATGGGCGCTCGAAACCCCGCAGTGAGGTCATGCAGTCGATTGTCCGCGCTTTCCGTGCGCATGGCGTTGAGATGACGGCGTCAAAGCGCGAAGCCCCGAGAGCTGTATGAAGGGCCGGCGGCTCGCCATTATCGGCGCAACAGGCAATGTCGGCCGTGCGCTGACCGCCGAATTGCGAAGCCGGGGGGCTGAGGTCATCGCCATTGCCCGCACGGCTTCGCGGCTGCCGCCAGCTGGCGCAGGGCTGTTTCCTGTGTGTATGGATCTTGATGCTCCCGGTAATGATTTACATGCGGCGCTGTGGGGTGCGGACTGCGTACTCAACGTGGCGCACGCCAGATTTACGCGCCGGATACTGGCGGCGCTGCCGGAACCATCGGTTCGTCTGGTGACCCTGGGATCGACACGGAAATTTACCCGGTTCCCTGATCTGAAGGCAGCCCAGATAGAGGATGCCGAGGCCGCCCATGACGAGACGGCGAACGGGCTGATCGTGCATCCCACGATGATTTATGGCGGCGCGGATAATAACGTCAGCCGCGTCCTGAGGATTGTGCGGCGGCTTCCGTTGCTGCCGCTGCCCCAGCAGGGAAGGGCGCTCATTCAGCCCATTCACCGTGACGATGTGGTGCAGGTACTGATCGCCGCCATCCGCAGCCAGGCGGGATGTGAGCCATTGATTGTTGCAGGCGCACGGCCAATCAGCTATGCGCAGGTTATCCAGCATTGCGCCAAAGCAACAGGCCGTAACACGGGAATTGTCTCCGTTCCGTACTGGGGAATGCGGGCGTTGGCGTGGGGTACGCGAATGGCGCCGGGCATACCCGCCATCAGCAGCGCGGAAGTGCGCCGCCTGCTGGAGGACAAAATATTTGATATAGCGCCAATGAAGGCGCGCCTTGGGGTGATCCCCTGCACGTTCGAGGAGGGCCTGGCGCGTATGGCGGCCGCGGGTGAATTAACGGGACGGCATGTTATTTAATTCCGAAATTTTCATCCTGCTGTTCCTGCCCTGCTCGCTGGGGGTCTATTACGCGCTGTCCCGTCACGTGGAGTGGCGTTTGTGGGCGCTCGTCATCGCCTCACTGATTTTTTACAGCTACTGGGACATCCGGTTTCTTCCCATCCTGCTTGGCTCCACGATTGGAAACTGGTTGATCGTCCAGGTCTATGCCCGCCTGCGGCACTATCACTGGCTGCCATTGGCCGGGGTATTATTCAATGTGGGGGTGATCGCGCTGTTCAAATATGCCGATTTCCTCGCCAGTACGGCGGCGGTTATCGGCGGCTGGGGGCATAAGCCGATAAGCGCGTTATTACCGCTGGGCATCAGCTTTTTCACTTTTCAGCATATTTCCTATCAGATGGACCTGCGCCGCGCCGCCCAGCGGGGAGAGCCGTTTATGGTGCATGGCTTTCGCGATTATATCCTGTTCGTCGCATTTTTTCCGCATCTGATTTCTGGGCCGATCGTGCGCCACAACGAAATCATTCACCAGTTTCATCGGAATCCGATGCGTCCCGGACTGAGTGAAAGACTATCGCGGGGCGGCGTCATGTTTCTAGCCGGGCTTTCGAAAAAAGTGCTGATTGCCGACAGCGCGGCCCGCATGGCGACGCCTCTGTTCACTCGCGTGCTGGATGGCGGCGTTTTGAATCTGGGCGAAGCCTGGCTGGCGATGCACGCTTATCTGCTGCAATTATATTTCGACTTTTCCGGATACACCGATATGGCCATCGGCATGGCGCTGATGTTTGGATTTGTCATTCCCTTCAATTTCGACCGACCGCACATGGCCGCCAGCATTCAGGATTTCTGGCGGCGCTGGCACATCACGCTTAGCCGGTTTATGCGGGATTATGTGTACATTCCCCTGGGCGGAAACCGGGGCGGCGTCCTGTATCAGGCGCGCAACATGTTCCTGACCATGCTGGTGGGCGGGTTGTGGCATGGGGCGAACTGGACCTATGTCGCGTGGGGTGCCATGCATGGCGCGGGGGTTGCGGCCAATATTCTCTGGCGGCGCAAGGGCTATGCGATGCCGGCCCTGTTGGGCTGGGCCTGCATGACGCTGTTCATTGGCCTCACCTGGATATTATTCCGTACCGAAAGCTTTACCGCGACCTGGTCGATTTATCGTTCACTGGCAGGCGGTAATGGCGTCGGCGGGGCGGTGATTGGCGTCACGACAAATTATCTGGTGCTGGCGGCGGGTACGCTTGCGGCCCTGTACGGCCCAGCCAGTCAGACGGCCATACTGGAGCGTCTGCGCCCCTGGCGGCCGGCAGGATTGCTGGCGGGTGCGCTGGCGGTGTTTCTGGTACTTCTCATCGGCGGGGGGCTGCAAAGTGAGTTCATCTATTTCCAGTTCTGACGGCGCGAGGGATCAGGACTGGCGGCGATTTGCGCGAAGGTTTTTCGGGGGCGGGGCCGGGCTTGGGATTATTCTGTATCTGCTGATATTCATTATTGATCCGTTTGATACGCTCCCATTTTCGCCGCCGCTCGACCGGGTTCCCATCGACTCCAACGCGCGTTACTCATTTCCTGCTTTGGCGCGCAAGGCCGAATATGACAGCGCGGTGATAGGCACCTCCACCGGCCGGCTGCTTCGTCCCGGCAGACTTGATCCAATGTTTTCCGCGCGCTTTGCAAATTTATCCATGAACAGCGCGACGGCCTATGAACAGTCCCGGATACTGGAAGTCTTTACCCGCCATCATCCGGCGGCAAAGACAGTCATCTGGGGAATTGACATCGTATGGTGCGAAGCGAAAGACACGCTGGATAAATTTACGCCGCGCCCCTTTCCGGAATGGATGTATGACACCAATTCGTACAATGATCTTCTGTACCATTTTAATCTGTACACCATCGAGCTGGCAGGCCGGCAGGCAGGCGTCATGCTGGGGTTGCGGCGGCAGAAATACGGGAATGACGGTTACACGAATTTTTTGCCGGACCCTGCCGTCTACGACCTAAAAAAAGTACAGGCGTCCTTGGCCGTGTCACGCGCCAAGGGCCTGACCGAAGCCAAAGTCCAGCAAGGTTTCGATCCTGCAACACTGAATTTTCTGGCGCTCCCCCTGATGCAGTCGGCGTTGCGCGCGTTGCCCGCGCAGACGCGGAAGGTCCTGTTTATCGCCCCTTATCATTACGCCTGGCAATCCGTGCCTGGCAGCAAAAGCCAAATGGAATGGGCCGAATGCAAAAAGCGCATTGGCGCGATGGCCGCGCGGATACCGAATGCTGTCGTGGCCGACTTCATGATCGAAAGCCCTTTTACGACCGCGGACACGAACTACTGGGACCCGGTGCATTATTCCGTGGCGGCGGCGGACAAACTGATGACCGGCCTGGGCAGGGCAGCCACACGGCAGCCGGACGAAAATTTCCGGCTGCTCGACAAATAATCAGAGCGCGGCCAGCGCCTGGTCGAGATCGGCAATGATGTCCTCCACATCTTCGATACCGACCGAAAGCCGAACCACGTCCGGGCCTGCGCCTGCCGCCTTTGCGGCGTCCGGATCGAGCTGGCGATGGGTGGTCGAGGCGGGATGAATGATCAGGCTGCGCGTGTCGCCGATATTCGCCAGATGGCTGAACAGCCTGACCTCGCTGACCAGTTTTACACCCGCGTCAAATCCGCCCCTGACCCCGAAGGTCAGCACCGCGCCCGCGCCCTTTGGCAGATAGCGCGCCGCAAGCTTGTGGAACGGGCTGTCGGGCAGGCCCGCATAGGAGACCCATTCAACTTTTTTATGCGCCTGCAGATGCTTTGCAACGATGACGGCATTTTCGCAATGCCGCTGCATGCGCAGCCCAAGCGTCTCAATACCCGTAAGTATCAAAAAGGCGTTCATCGGGGACAAAGCCGGCCCCAGATCGCGCAGACCCAGCACCCGGCAGGCAATCGCAAAGCCCAGATTGCCGAAGGTTTCATGCAGTTTCATGCCGTGATAGCTGGGGGAGGGCTCCGAAAGGCTCGGAAATTTACCGTTCGACCAGTTGAACTTGCCGCCATCGACAATCAGCCCGGCGATGGAGTTGCCGTGGCCGCCAAGAAATTTGGTGGCGGAATGCACCACAATATCGGCGCCATGCTCCAGCGGGCGGCACAGATAGGGGGTTGCCAGCGTATTATCCACGATCAGCGGAATATCGGCCTCTTTGGCTATTTTGGCGATGGCGGCAATATCGGTCACTATGCCGCCCGGGTTGGCCAGGCTTTCAATGAAGATCGCCTTGGTTCTGGGCGTAATCGCGCGGCGGAAACTTTCCGGATTGGTGGCCTCGGCCCATTTGACATGCCAGCCCATTTTGACAAAGGACTGAGAGAACTGGTTGATCGAACCGCCATATAATTTGTTGGCGGCGACAAAGTCATCGCCATTTTCCATCAGCGTATGGAAGGCGATGAACTGCGCCGCATGGCCGGACGCCACAGCGAGCGCGGCGCTGCCGCCCTCTAGTGCTGCAATGCGCGACTCCAGCACCGCATTGGTGGGATTGGTGATGCGCGAATAGATATTGCCGAATTCCTGCAGGTTGAATAATGCGGCCGCGTGATTGACGTCATCAAACACATAGGAGGCGGTCTGATAGATGGGCGTGATGCGCGCGCCTGTGGTGGGGTCGGGGGCCGCACCCGCATGAATGGAAAGCGTGTCGAAACCATAGGCGCTCATAAGTTCTTCCTCGTACCTGAATTTGTCTAAACGCGGCGGCGGCGCGAATTATTGATGATGCCCGTATCCACGCCCATAAATCCAATCTGTCCCGACAGCCGTCCATATTCGATTTTGCTGCACCGGTTCATGATTACCTGCAAGCCCGCGGCGCGGGCGCGGGCTGCTGCGGCGTCATTGCGAACGCCCAGTTGCATCCACACGCATTTGGCCTTTATGGCGATGGCCTCGTCCGAGACCTGACCTGCGGCGTCCGAGGTTCGGAAAATATCAACCATGTCGATGGGGAAGGGGATGTCCGCCAGGCTGGCATAGACTTTTTCGCCCAGAATGGTTTGACCCGCCACACGCGGGTTGACCGGCACGATGCGAAAGCCTCGCTTCTGCAGAAACTGCATCACGCTGTAGCTGGGCCGGTTGGGTTCCGGGCTTCCCCCCACCACGGCTATGGTTTTGGTCGCCTTCAGGATGCGGGCGATATCGTCATCCCGGTAATTTTCATCTTCCATGCTGGGGGAACCTGTCCATTGTGTCCGAAGCGGTTTTCTGTTCAACTATGCCCAGAAATAATACGGCGTCCGGTTAGGGATTGTCCATCACTCAGGGAGAAGAGCATGAGCCTTACAATTTACGGGATTCCCCAGTCCCGCACTATTCGCGTTCTGTGGCTGGTCAAGGAATTGGGCATTGATTACAAAAGCGTGCCGATCACCAATACGGGCGGCTCGCGCGAACCGGATTTTATGAAAATTAATCCCAACGGGCATATTCCCGCCATCGATGATGATGGCCTGATCATGTGTGAATCCATCGCCATCAATCTTTATCTGGCCAAGAAACATGGCGGGGCCCTGCAACCAAAGAATCTTGCCGATGAAGGCCGGGCATTGCAATGGAGCTTCTGGTCGGTCACCGAGGCCGAAGGGCCCGCGCTGACCCTTTTGATGAAGCGCATGAAGGCGCCCATCCCGGATTCCGAAGTGGAGGCGGCCACTGCCAAGCTTGGCGCCGCGTTAAAGGTGCTGGATGGTGCGTTGGCGGGCAAGGATTATCTGCTGGGCTCGGCCTTTACCATTGCCGATCTGAACGTGGCCGCGGTGCTGTCCTGGCTGTCCATGGCAAAGTTTGACACATCAGCCTGCCCCAACGTGACGGCCTGGCTGGGCAGATGCCTTGGCCGCCCGGCCCTGGCGGCAGCGCGGGGTTAGCAGGGGGGCTTGGTCCCTCTCCCCGCTGGGGGGCAAAACCCTGTCTTGCTGCTCTAGACCCTAGACCATGCTCGGATCAGATGGAATCGCCCACTGCGATCCCGTCTGATCCGTAAAACATGGTCTATGTAATAATTTAGAGCAATTTTGGCTTTTTTGACTGAACCAGTTGGTTCAGTCAAAAAAGGAATTGCTCTAGCTGGCGCGCACCTGGGCGAGGAAATTATCCACTTCGCGTTTCAGGCCTTCCGCCTGCCTCGACAGTTCGCCCGAGGCGTCCTACAATTGCCCTGCCGATTGGCCCGTTTCGGACGCAGCACGGGTCACCACCTCGATATTGGTCGAGACTTCGTTCGTTCCCACCGCAGCTTCCTGAATGCTGCGCGCAATCTCGCGGATGGCCGCGCCCTGTTCCTCAACCGCCGAGGCGATGGATCCGGAGATTTCACTTAGTTCGTGAATGGTGCCGCCAATACCCCCTATGGCCTCAACAGAGGCGGCAGTGGCGAACTGTATGGCGGCGATCTGGGCACCGATGTTTTCAGTGGCAGTTGCCGTCTGGGCGGCCAGATTTTTAACTTCCGAGGCCACTACGGCAAAGCCGTTTCCGGCGTCGCCCGCCCGTGCCGCCTCGATGGTGGCGTTGAGCGCCAGCAGGTTGGTCTGACTGGCGATGTCATTGATCAATTGAACGACCGCGCCAATTTTTTGTGCGGATTCGGCCAGACCATTGACAGCGTTATTGGTGGCGGCGGCTTCATTCACGGCCGCCTGTGCAATTTGCGAAGACTTGGCCACCTGACGCGCAATCTCTGCTACCGAGGCCGAGAGTTCCTCGGTCACCGCAGCAACTGTCTGGACATTGGCCGAGGCCTGCCCGGATGCGGCGGCAACGGCTGTTGACTGGCGGCTGGTTTCAACAGCGGTAGACGACAGTGACTGTGCATTCGTCATCATTTCCGTGGTGGCCGAGGCGACAGTGTTGACAATGCCGCCGACGCTAGCCTGAAAACTGTCGGCCAGGGCGTTCATCGCGCGCTTCTTTTCTGCGATGGCATCCGCTTCCAGCTTCTTCTGCTCTGCCTGCATCTGCTCTACTTTTAACGCGTTTTCCTGGAACATATCCACGGCCTTTGCCAACGCCCCGATTTCGTCCGAGCGGCCCAGTGATGGGATTGTGATGTGCAGCTTGCCTTCAGAGATTTGCGTGGCCGCGTTGGTAATACGAACGACCGGTCCGATCACGCCCAACAACAGACAGCCTGTTCCAGCCAGCACAATCACCAGAAATGTTCCGGCGACCAGCCAGAATGCCAGTTTCGCGTTGAATTCGGACGCCGCCGCCGTGGCTTCAAACTGTGTGGTCATAGCGGTGGCCGCAGGAACGATGGCGTCGATGACCGCCCGATGGCGTAGATAGTGGCCCGTCAGTGCGGCATAGGAGATCTGCGCCGCTTCCATATCGGCTTTTTCAATTGCAGGCAGGAATTTTTCGTCAACCTCTTTCCAGGATTCAACTGCGAAAGTGTGCGAATCCGTATTCAGCCTGTCTTTTATTTCCGCATCGAAATCCTGTTCCAGCCAATAATCGTGGCGCACCTTATAGTCATTATGGAGCTGGGCTAGCCGCTCTCTACGCTTTCCCAATGTCGCCGGTTCATTGAGGATCTGCGTTACCTCCAGATAGGATTCGATGAGATGTTCAGGCCGAGGAAGAATATCGGCTATCAGATCCTTGCCCAGAACGATCTGCATGTATGTCGGGCCGCCGACCTTCAGTGCGCTGATTGTAGACATGCTCGTCCATGTGAGGGCAAGGAACCCGGCCACGAGGAGGAATGCATAGATTTTGGCTACGCGCGCAAGGGTCATTTTATAAAGCATCACTCGCTCCATTATTCTGGGTTGTGGGGGGCAGAGTTCCCCATAAAAAATTGCTATTAAAGGACATTATGGTTGTACTCTGTTAAATTAAGCCTAAGAGGCGAGACCCGCACGTATTCGGGGGTTGCGTGTACGGCCAGAGGCGAAAGTTAAAGATCCCGCCTCTTTTTATGTGGTATTATATTACCATATTCATAAGTCATTGTTTTATAATAACATTACTGTAGTTTTGCACACATAACTTTGTTGACTTGCAAGAAAATCCGGGCATACTGCGCCCCATTCCGGCTGCCGCGGGATGCAGGGCACTGGACTTGGAGAAAGCGCATGAGAACCTATTCGGCGAAAGCGTCGGAAATCGAAAAGAAGTGGCTGCTGATTGACGCCGAAGGCGCGGTGCTGGGACGGCTGGCGAGTTTCATCGCCATGCGGCTGCGCGGCAAGCACAAGACCACCTTCACCCCACATATGGATTGCGGCGATAATATCATTATCATCAATGCCGAAAAGGTGCGGTTGACCGGCAACAAGCTGGAAGACAAAACCTTTTACTGGCATACGGGGCATCCCGGCGGCATCAAGGAACGCAAGGCCGGGGCGACGTTGAAGGGGCCGCATCCAGAACGCGTGCTGTCCAAGGCGGTGCAGCGCATGTTGCCGCAGGGACCGCTGGGCCGCCAGCAGTTAAGCAATATGCGGATTTATGCGGGCGCGGAACATCCGCATGCGGCACAAACGCCGGTGACCGTGGAATTCAAGTCTCTGAATCGCAAGAATACAAGGATCGGCTGAGCATGGCGCAGGAAAGAACAGGACTTGGCGATCTGAAGGATGCGCTGGCGGGACGGGAGCGGCGCGCGGCGCAGGAGGTAGTGCAGCGCGACACAAGGGCGCCCCTTGCAGGCGATGTGGTGCGCGTCGAACCTAAAATTGACAGTATGGGGCGTTCCTATGCGACCGGAAAGCGCAAGAACGCCATTGCCCGGGTCTGGATCAAGCCGGGCAGCGGGCGCTTTTCTATCAATGGCCGTGATCTTCCGACCTATTTTGCGCGGCCGGTGTTACAGATGATTTTGCGGCAGCCCTTTGAGGTGTCGCGGCGCGAGGGGCAGTTTGACGTGATCTGCACCGTCAAGGGCGGTGGCCTGTCTGGCCAGGCGGGCGCGGTGCGCCACGGTATTTCCAAGGCGCTGACCTATTATGAACCAGATTTGCGGCCAGTCCTGAAACTCAGCGGATTTCTGACACGCGACAGCCGCGTGGTGGAACGCAAGAAATATGGCCACGCCAAGGCCCGCCGAAGCTTCCAGTTCTCCAAGCGCTAACCGGCGCAACTTTCGATTGGGAAAGGGGACGCGCCGGGCGCGTCCCCATTTTCTTTGGGCATTTTCCGAATGGAGGAAGTTTCAGTGAAAAACCTGGCCAATATCGCCATTCTGGGCGCCAGCGGTTACACGGGCGCGGAACTGGTGCGTCTTCTGTCACACCATCCCGATGTGCGCATTGCTGCCGTCACCGCAGACCGCAAGGCGGGAGAGGATTATGGCAGCGTATTCCCGCACCTTGCCGGGCTCGGGTTGCCCGCTCTCGTGAATATCGATCAGCTTGACTGGGACAGATATGACCTGATTTTTTGCGGGCTGCCGCATGGAACGACGCAGGAGGTGATTGCGTCGATTCCGCGCGACAAAAAAGTGATTGATCTGTCTGCGGACTTTCGTCTGCGCGACCTCGCGGCCTACGAACAATGGTATGGGCATGCGCACCGCGCACCGGAAATGCAGAAAGAAGCCGTCTTTGGGCTGACGGAATTTTACCGTGATGAAATAGCCAGGGCGCGGCTCGTTGCCTGTCCCGGCTGTTACCCCACCAGCGCCCTGCTGCCGCTCGCGCCACTGGCCGCGCAGAAGCTGATCGAGACCGGCGATATTATCATCGATTCCAAATCGGGGGTGAGTGGTGCGGGGCGTGGGCTGAAGGAAGGCAGTCTGTTCACGGAGGTCAGCGAGGCGATCCACGCCTATGGCGTCGGCAGTCACCGGCATATGGCGGAAATTGATCAGGAGTTGAGCCGTGCGGCGGGCAGTGCGGTGATCGCCAGTTTTACGCCGCACCTTGTGCCAATGAACCGGGGCATCCTGTCCACCATATATGTGAAGATGACACAGGGGATAGGGGCGGCCGGCATTCACCAGGCGCTAGCGGCCCGTTATGCGGCGGAGCCATTCGTCCGTATACTGCCGATGGGCGAAGTGCCCGCCACCCGGCACGTGCGCGGCACCAATCATGTGCTGATCGGCGTGGTGGCGGACCGCAGGCCTGGCAGGGCGATTATCGTCAGCGTGATCGACAATCTGGTCAAAGGGGCCAGCGGCCAGGGTGTGCAGAACATGAATCTGATGCTGGGGCTGGACGAGACTGCGGGACTTACGCAGGAAGCTCTTTTTCCTTAAGCGGAGAGGGTGTTTCCTTCAGGCTGGCCGCCAGGATAACGCTGCCAACGACCAGTCCGATGCCAAGCCACTGAACGGGCGCGGGCAGTTCACCTAGCGACGGAACAGCCATCAGGGTGGCGAAAATGGGGACTGTGGCGTTGCCCAGCGTCGCCCGCTGCGGGCCAAGCGCCTTCACGGCAAAGGAAAACAGCAGCAGCGAGACGATGGACGCCAGTATGCCCTGGTAAAATGCCAGAAAGGCGAGCTGTGCAAATGACACATCGCCGAAATCCGGGGTGAGCAGAAAAAAGTACACCGGCAGAAACAGCAGCGACAGCAGCGAAACGGCGATGGTGACCGGCATCGCATCAAGCTGCCACATGCGCAGCGCGACCGCATACAGCCCCCACATGGTGCCACAAATCATAAACAGAAAATCACCCAACAGAATTTGCAGGCTGGCGCTGGCGGAAAAACCGCTGACCATGGCAAGGCCTGCAAATATGACAATGAACAGCACAATTTTAAGGTTATGAATTTTCTGGCCGGTCATGATCCTTAGCGCAATCGCTGAAGAAACCGGAATCATGGCCGAGACGATCGAGGCGCCATGCGCCACGGGGGCCAGAGACAGACCGGCGATCATCAACAGGGCGAAGGGCGGACCGGCAAACAGCGTGAGGATAACGCTGCGTTTCAGGCCAACGCCCGCAAAGCTTTGAAAACCACGGCGCCAGAACAGCGGAATCATGATGATGCCAGCCACGCAAAAACGCAGTGCAACCATGTCATTGACGCCGATGGACGATTTGATGGCGTAACGGGACACCACAAAATTTCCGGCATAAATGCCGACCGCGCCCATAACCGAGGCCCAGCCGAGCCATAAATTTTTGGCAGGCCCCAATCTGATATTCATGCTTTGTGTGCCCCGCATTCATGCCCGCTGATCCTGCGTGGAAGGCGTCGTGTCCTGCAGGCGTGCGGCAAAAATAACGCCCGCCACGGCTAGCGCAATGCCTGGCCACTGCACCGGGGCCGGCATTTCGCCGAGCACCGGCACCGCCAGCAACGCCGCCAGCACAGGCACGCAAGCATTCCCCAGAACGGTGCGTTGCGGCCCGATATGCCGCACGGAGAGAGAATAAAGCATCAGCGCGCCAATGGATAAAAACACCCCTTGATAGAGCGTGACCAGGGCAATTTGCGTATAGGAAACGCCGCCCAGTTCAGGAGACGTCAGTAAAAAATAGAATGGCAGGTAGCCCAGCGGCAACACGGAAACCACGGACGCAACCTTCACCCCGTCCAGATGCCAGCGCCGCAGCAAAATAGTGTAGGCGCTCCAGGCAGCCCCCGCCGTGGCAAAGAGCAGGCCGCCAAACAGAATGCCCGGGGTGCTGTCGCCGGAAAATCCGGTTACCAGAGCCAGGCCTGCCAGAACCAGCGAGAACGCCGCCATCTTCTGAAATGAAATCCGTACGCCGGAAACCAGGCACATGCCGATCGCGGTATAAATCGGCACCGAGCCGGGAATGAGCACTGCGCCATGCGCGGCCGGGGCGAAATGCAGCCCCCACAGCATCACCAGCGAGAAAGGGGCGCCTGCTAATGCGGTCATGACCAGCCCGCGCCACAGGCCGAGGCCCGCCAGCGTGCCAATGCCCTGCCGCCATAATAGCGGCAGCAGCAGAATGCCTGCCACCGCAAAACGCAGCGCCGTCATGTCATTGGCATTGATGGCGGCCTTGACGATATAGCGCGAAACCACAAAGTTTCCCGCGCCCAGACAGGATGCGAACGCAATGGCAGCCCAGCCCAGCCAGGCTTTTTGTTGAAACAGCGGTTCAGATGAACGTGGTTTTGTTTGTGGGCTCTGGATACGCACTTGCAAACAATAATCGCCTCTTCAGAAACTCTCTTAATTAAAGGTAGGCGCGGGGCAGATGTACTCACGCTTCAGTAACGGCGCCGATACCGGTTTCTTGTGCATCATATTGAGGTGTGGAAGCAACTTGACAAACGTAACGAAATTCGTTACGTTGAACAGGAGATTAAATCATTCAGATCCAGGGATGCTGAAAACCTTCTGAATGGGCGGAGGGCGCGCAAATTACCGGCCGATATCCAGAAGCGTGCGATGCACAGGCTTCTGTTGCTGGCTGCGGCCATGACTCTTGACTTTTTACGTGCGCCGCCCGGAAACCGGCTTGAGACTCTGGCGGGAAGCCGGGCTGGACAGCATTCTATTCGCATCAATGATCAACGGCGAATTTGCTTTGTTTGGAAAGACGGCGACGCTTATGACGTCGAAATTGTTGACTATCATTAGGAAGGGTAAAGCTGTGGCCAAGCGCAATTTTCCTCCAGTGCATCCTGGAGAGATATTAAAAGAGGAATTCCTGAAGCCGCTGGAGCTTAGCGCCTATGCGTTGGCTAACGCGACCGGAATGCCGCGCACCCGCATCAGTGACATTATTCTGGGCCGCCGGGGAATTAGCGCGGATACAGCCCTGCGTCTTGCCCGCTATTTCGGGACCGATGCGCAATCGTGGCTTAATCTGCAAACCCGCTACGACCTGGAAGTCGCCAGCGAAGCCTTGGCGGACCGGCTGAACCGCGAAGTCAAACCACGGGCGGCGTAAGAAGATGCAGCTAACTGATGCGCAGCTTCAGCTCACGCACCCCCAGCAGGCGGTTGTTGGGCATCCATAGCGGTTGCGACTGAATCTCGAATTGACCAAAGCGCGCCAGTATTTCCTCCATCATGATCTTGATTTCCATCCGCGCCAGCGCGATGCCCAGACAAATGTGAATGCCGGTGCCAAAGCCCACATGGGGATTGGGATCGCGGCTAATATCAAATTTGAAGGGATCGCGGAACACGCGCTCGTCGCGGTTGGCGGAGATTTCCCAGTAGCTCAGTTTTTCGCCAGCCTTGATCTTGCCGCCGGCAATCTCGGTATCGGAGGTGGCGGTGCGGCGTTTGTAGATGGAGGGGGTTGTCCAGCGCACAATTTCCTCAACGGCCGGAGGCATTAGTTCAGGATGCGCCCGCAATTTTGCCATCTGGTCCGGGTTTTCAATCAGCGCCAGCATCGCGCCACTTAGCGCGCTGCGGGTGGTTTCCGCACCTGCGGGAAACAGCAGCAGGAAAAAGTTGATGAGTTCGAGCGGTGTCAGGGGTTTTTCATTGGGATCGTCCGAGCGGGCGTGAATGATCCCCGACATGATGTCATTAACCGGCTTTTGGCGTTTCTGCTCGATCAGTTTGCGGCCATAATCCCGGATCAGGTGCAGATATTCCCGGCTGATGACGCCATCGCTCTGTTCCATCAGGCCGTGATCAATCCATTCCGACAATTGCACCCGGTCTTCCTCCGGCACGCCAAGGATGGAGCAGATGGCCTGCAAGGGCAGTTCGCGCGCCACCTCGGTGACGAATTCGCAATTTGCGGGGTCGGGGATGGCGTGCAGAATGGCCTTCGCGCGGCGCCGCAAATCCGTTTCCATGTCGGCAATGGCACGGGGCGTAAATCCCTGGCTGACCAGGCCGCGCAACCGCCTATGCTGCGGATCGTCGGCATTGTTCATCGCCATGCCGGCATAGGGTTCATCCAGCAGGGTAGTGCCGCCCCCGGTGCGCGGCGACACCTTGTCGGAGGAGAAAGTTGCTGGATCGCGCATCACCCGCACGCAATCCTCGTACCGGCTGATGACCCAGAACCCCTCGCCATCCGGGCAATATTGGGTGGGCGCGTGCCAGTACAGCGGCTGCTCGTCGCGCAATTTCCTGAAAAAGTCATGCGGGAAGCCATGCTCAAATGTGGCTCCATACGACAGATCGACCGCGTCAGTCATTGTATCCTTCCTTTAACCCGATTACCCGGACGGACATAAGATAGCGTATAAGGTGAGCAAAAGGGAGAGTCTTGCCAATGCTATCGGTAACTCTCTAGGATAACAAAAAAGCAGGGGGGAAGGCGCTGTCATGAGCCTATTTCACGCAGGTAACCGGCAGTTACAGGAGCAGTTCGCCAGCACGGCGCTGGCCGACCGGATTGCCGATAATTTTGTGCGCGCCGCTTTTACAGAGGCCGACAAGGCCTTCATAGAAGGCGTGAGTTTCTTTTTTCTGGCGACCGCAAACACCGAGGGACAGCCCGATTGTTCGTTCAAGGGCGGCGGCCCGGGCTTTGTAAAAGTGATGGCCCCTAATTTACTGGTTTTTCCGGATTATGACGGTAATGGCATGTTCAAGAGTCTGGGCAATATCCAGGCCAACCCGCATGTGGGGCTGTTGTTTATCGCGATGGAGGACGATCCGTCGCGGCTTCGCGTGAATGGCCGCGCCAGTTTAACTTTCGATGATCCGCTGCTTGCCTCGTTTGCCGGGGCTCAGGCCCTGGTGCGGGTAACGCCACTGCATATTTTCCCCAATTGCCCGCGCTATGTTCCCAACATGAAAACCGGTGAACCTTCAATCTATGCGCCTTGCGCGGGCGTTGCGCCGATAGAGCCAGCCTGGAAAGATTTTGATGGAATTAGGGATGTCGTGCCGCCGCGCCGGGTTTGATCTGGGCACGGCGCCGGGGCCATACGCAACAGGATGATAAAATGAAATTCAGCTTTAGCAATGAACAGGAACAGTTCCGCACCATGCTGCGGCGCTTCCTGACAGAAAAATCGCCAACCTCCGAAATCCGCCGCCTGATGGCGACGGAACAGGGCTGGGAACGTGATTTCTGGCAGAAATTGAATGGCGATCTGGGCGTCAGCGCCGTGCATATTCCCGAAGCCTATGGAGGGCAGGGCTTTGGTTTTGTCGAACTGGCGATTGTGCTGGAAGAGATGGGGCGTGCCTTGCTGTGCGGGCCATATTTTTCCTCAGTGGTTCTGGCGGCAAACGCGATTTTGAACGCCGGAACCGAGGACCAGAAGCAGGCGCTGTTGCCCGGCATAGCCGCCGGCGAGACGGTCGCGGCCTTGGCCTTCACCGAGGAAAATGGCCGCTGGGACAGCAGCGGCGTGGCTCTGACTGCCACACCCTCGGGCATGGGTTACAGACTGAGCGGGGTGAAGACCCTGGTGCTGGATGGCCATACGGCCGATCTCATTGTGGTGCTGGCGCGCGCACCGGGCAGCAGCGGCGACGATGGCCTGTCCTTCTTTACCGTGCAGGGCGTTGCCGATGGCCTGGAACGGCGCCTGCTCAACTCGGTCGATACTACCCGTAAGCTGGCGAAACTGACCTTTAATTCTGTCGCTGCGGAACCTCTCGGCGAAAGTGGCGCGGCGGCGGCGCCGTTTGCACGCACGCTTGATCAGGCGGCCGTCTGCCTCGCCAATGAAATGGTGGGGGGCGCGGACCGGCTGCGGCAATCTGCACTGGATTATGTGAAAATGCGGATGCAGTTTGGCCGCCCGATCGCCAGCTTCCAGGCGATCAAGCATAAATGCGCGGACATGCTGGTGGATGTCGAACTGGCCAAGTCAGCGGCCTATTATGCAGCCGAAGCTGCGGCGGAAGGAACTGGCGATTGGCCCGCGATGGCGAGCCTGGCCAAGGCGGCGGCGTCGGACGCCTATATGCAAATCGCGAAAGACACCATCCAACTGCACGGCGGCATTGGTTTTACCTGGGACAATGACACCCATCTATGGTTCAAACGCGCAAAAAGCTCCGAGGTGTTTCTGGGCAGCCCGAAATATCACCGTGAATTGCTGATGCAGCGCTGGAACGTCTGAGGGCGGAGGAATAAACATGACTGAAATCACCGAAGAATCCATTCGCGCCGAAGTCCGCGCCTGGTTGCAGGCCAACTGGGATCCCGACATGGAGCTGGTGCAATGGCGCAGCCTCCTGGCGGACAGCGGGTGGGGCATGCCGTCCTGGCCAAAACAATGGCATGGCAAAGGTCTATCGGCCACGCTTGAGGCAGCGGTTGAGAATGAATTCAAGAAAATCGGCGCGCTTGGCGTGGCGCGCAGCGGCATCCGGATGCTGGCCGCCGCCACTTTGTTTGAACATGGGTCAGACTTTTTGAAAGGCAGATTCCTGCGCCGGATGCTGACCGGCGAGGACAATTGGTGCCAGCTGTTCAGTGAACCGGGTAGCGGTTCCGACATGGCGGGTGCGGTGACACGGGCTGATCTGAAGGATGGCAAATGGATCATCAATGGGCAGAAGGTGTGGACCACCAGCGCCCATCACGCGCAATATGGCATCTTGCTGGCGCGCACCGACTGGAATGTGCCCAAGCACCAGGGACTGTCCTATTTCATTATCGAGATTGAACAGCCGGGCGTGCTGGTACAGCCCCTGCGACAGATGAATGGGCATGCCTCGTTCAATCAGGTGTTCTTCACCGACGCCGTGGTGCCGCCTGAATTTCAGGTGGCCAGCCTGGGCGAGGGATGGAAGGTGGCGACGACCACACTGATGTATGAGCGGCGTTTTGCAGCCGATGGCGTCGCCGCCGTGCCAGGGCAGGGGGCCGTCCGGGCGGGCCGGGCCTATGAGCAGGAACGCATCGAAACGCTCAAACACAACGAACCTTATAAATGGTATCCGCAGCGCGCGGGCCGCGCCGATCTGGTGATTGAACGGGCCAAGGCGGCGGGTAAGAATAATGATCCGGTCATACGTCAGGAAATGGCCAAGCTGCTGACCCTCTATAATGCGGCGAAATGGACAGCGCGGCGTGCGCGGGCCGCACAGCAGATGGGCCGTGCGCAGGGGCCGGAAGGCTCGCTTGGGAAACTGATAGGCAGCCACATCTCAAGAGCTTCGGCCAGTGTGCACACACTGATCAATGACGCCGACGCGATGCTTTCAGGCTCCGACAGCCCGATGAATGGCGTTATTGCGGAAATATTGGTGTCCACGCCAGCGGCGTCGATTGCGGGCGGCACCGATGAAATTCAGCGCAATATCATATCCGAACGGGTGCTCGGCATGCCGAAGGAACCAATGACCGGCATGGACCGCCCCTTCAAGGATGTGCCGAAAAACACCGTCTCTTGATATCCGAACAACATACAAGGAAGCGATCAATGTCCGATGAGGAAAAGCGCAAAAAAGGCATCGCATTTTTCAAGAAACTGACCGAGGGGCAGCCTAGAAATCCGTCTTCCGGAAAATCCTCCGTACCCGCTGCATTTTCACGCTATACGATGGAACATCTGTTTGGCGATGTCTGGCAGGGTGAGGAACTGCCGCTGGAGTTGCGCTCGCTGATCACCTGCACGGTGCTCGTCGCGCTCAACCGTGAGGCAGAACAGCGCATTCATTTCCCCGGGGCCAAAAATCTTGGCGTCAAGCGCGAGCAGCTGGAAGCGATGATTTCCCATGTCGCGCATTATGCAGGCTGGCCCTGCGCCGCCAGCGCGTTTCGTGTCCTGGGCGAGGTCTGGCCCGCAGAGGGTTAATCCTTCGGCGCGCCCTCTATTTCAGGGGGCGCTTAGTCCTTCGGCGCGCCCCAGGCAATGAAATGCGGGTTACGGAAATCCGGCTTGCCATATAGAAAAGGCGATCCGTCCATATTGGTCACCCGCCCGCCTGCGCCCAGAAGCACCGCCTGTCCGGCGGCCGTGTCCCATTCCATGGTAGGCCCGTGGCGTGGATAAAGATCGGCCTCTCCAGCCGCCAGCACACAGAATTTCAGGGACGATCCAGCCGCGATGATGTCCTTGACGTGGTAGGCGGCCAGAAATTCATCGGTCTTTTTATCGCGGTGTGACCGGCTGGCGATCACGATAAAGCCGTCGTCGGCCGGTTTGCGCGCCCGTATCTCCCTTGCCAGGCTGTCCGGTTTGCGGTTTGGGCCCTGATGCGGATCGATTTTCTGCTCATAGGTAGCGCCAGGGCCCGCCGAATAAAACATGCGCTGAATGGCCGGGGCATAAACCACGCCAATGGTTGGCGCGCCATATTCAATAAGTGCGATATTGACCGTAAATTCGCCATTTTTATCAATGAATTCCTTGGTCCCGTCGAGCGGGTCGACCATCCAGAAACGGTCGTTGACGGCGGGCAATTTGCCTGCCGCCGCCAGTTCCTCTGCGATGACCGGGATTTCGGGGGTAAGGGCGGTTAATTCGGTAATGATAAACTTTTCCGCCGCCTCATCAGCATCGGTAACCGGCGAATGGTCGGATTTTTTGCGAATGCCCTTATCGCCCTCATAATATTCCATGATGATCGTGCCGGCCTTAACGGCAATGTCACGAACCGCCAGGGTCAGGGTTTGCCGGGCAAGTGATTCTGGTTTCACCTTGTTTCCCTTGAAAAAATACTGGATAGGCAGTTTATGGCATAAGTCTTAACGATGTGTTTACCATATATGCGGCACTCTTTAAGCAATGTTTACAGAGTGGCGGGACGCCGGGGAGCGGAAATTTCTAATGGATATGGATGGCTTCGAGCTGGTTTCGCTGCTGTGCTCGCGCTTGTGTCATGATCTGGTCAGCCCGGTAGGGGCCGTGACCAACGGCCTGGAGGTATTGGCCGATGAGACCGACGCTGAAATGCAGGACATGGCGATGCGCCTGATCACCCAGAGCGCGGAGCGGGCGGCGCACCGGCTGCAGTTCGCCCGTCTGGCCTATGGCTCGTCGGGTGGCCCTGACGGCAACGTGGACATGGGGGAAGCCAAAAAGGTCACTTCAACGGTGCTGGAAGACCAAAAGGTCAAATTGAACTGGCTATGTGACCTGGGCGTGGTTGGACGATTGCCCGCTAAATTGCTGGCGAACGCAGCTTTTCTCTGTGCTGAATCCCTGCCCAGGGGAGGATCGCTGTCGGCATCCCTTAGTCAGCAGAATGGAGAGACCAGAATAGAAATTACCACGACGGGGCCCATGGTGCGCCCACTCGACGGAATGGAACAAATTATTAACGGTGATATGGCCATTGCGAGCCTCGCGCCGCGCGCGGCACAGGCCTATTATACCGGACTGATCGCCCGCCTCATGGGCGGTAATCTGTGCATTTTACTCAAGCCGGAACAGATGTCCCTGCACGGAACATTCGCTATCTGACGGCTGCTTCCCTAACTTTACGGCTTCTTAATCTGAATCCGGTATCAGTAATGATACCTGGTGAATAGCGTTTCCCTTACGTGACTCCAGGCCAATAAATTAAACCCGGGGTCACCGATATGGATGATTTACTCAGCGAATTTCTGACCGAAACAAACGAAAGCCTGGACGTTGTTGACGTCGAGCTCGTGCGGTTTGAAAAAAAACCCACCGACAAGGCGGTTCTCGATAATATTTTCCGCCTGGTGCACACGGTCAAAGGGACTTGCGGATTTCTTGGGCTTCCCCGTCTGGAATCGGTGGCGCATGCATCGGAAAATGTGCTCGGAAAATTCCGCGATGGCGAGTTGCAGGTTTCAACCCAGGCGGTCAGTCTGATTCTCAAATCCATTGATGCGATTAAATCCATTCTTGCGGAACTGGAGGCCAATGAGGCCGAGCCTGAGGGCAATGATAAGGAACTGATTGATCAGCTCAATGAAATTGCGTCGGGGAAAATTGTTGAGGCAGCGCCTCCGGTAAAGCAGCCGGAGCCGGTAAAAAGCGAAACCATACTGGCGGCAACTGAGAAAAAGACGGCCCCGAAAGAAGCCGCTTCAGACACGTTTGCAGATGGCGAGCGCAAGATTGAGCCGGTGCTTGGCCGCGCGCTTCTGCCGGGCAAGGTTTCAATGGAAGATCTGGAAGCGGCCTTCAATGCGGCGCCGGCGCCTGAAGCGGGCGCCCCGCCGGTATCCGAATCCGTGAGGGATGATGCCGTCGCCGAAGCCGAGGACCACAGCATCGAAGAAGAGCCGATTCGCTCTGCAGGAAAAGAGGCTAACCAGTCACCTGATCAAGATGCGGCGGTCAAAAATCCCGGTTCATCCATTGCCAACCAGTCCGTGCGGGTCACCGTTGATCTGCTTGAACATCTGATGACTATGGTCAGTGAACTGGTTTTGACACGCAATCAGCTGATGCAGATTGTACGCGACCAGGAAGACAGCGAATTCAAGGGGCCTCTCCAGCGTTTGAATTTGGTCACGACGGAGTTGCAGGAAGGGGTGATGGAAACCCGCATGCAGCCTATCGGTAACGCATGGCAGAAGCTGCCCCGCATCGTCCGCGATCTGAGCCATGAACTCGGCAAAAAGATCGAACTGAAAACGCTCGGTGCGGACACCGAACTTGACCGTCAGGTGCTTGAGATGATCAAGGATCCCCTCACCCACATGATCCGGAATTCCGCGGATCATGGTCTGGAGCAGCCCAAAAAGCGCCTGGCGGCGGGCAAGCCCGAACTTGGCACGATCAAGTTGAACGCCTATCACGAAGGCGGGCATGTGATTATCCAGATTTCCGACGACGGCGCCGGCCTGAACATCGAGCGCATCAAACAGAAGGCCATCTCCTCGGGTGTGGCGACGGAGGCCGAACTTGAAGAAATGACCGATCAGGAGATCGGAAATTTCATCTTCAAGGCGGGTTTCTCAACTGCTGAAAAGATCACCAGCGTATCAGGCCGGGGCGTGGGCATGGATGTTGTCCGCAGTAATATCGAAAAAATCGGCGGCACGGCCGATGTCCGCTCAACGGCTGGCAAGGGTTCCGTGTTTACGGTGAAAATACCGCTGACCCTGGCCATTGTTTTGGCACTGGTGGTTGAATCCTATGGCGAGCGCTTTGCCATACCGCAGATCAGTGTGATTGAACTCGTACGGGCCTCTGATACTTCCGAGCATAAGATTGAACAGCTCAAATCATCGCCAGTATTGCGCCTTCGGGATCAGTTGCTTCCGCTGGTCTATCTGAGTGATGTGTTGCGCATGAAACGTAAAAATCCGGCGGGTGTCAGTGAAGAAGCATCAGGCTCTGATACGCCTCAAACAAACGCCGGAAAGGATGATTTCGTTGTCGTTACCCAGGTAGGGGAATTCCGTTTTGGCATTGTCGTCGAGCGCGTATTTGACACGGAAGAAATCGTGGTCAAGCCGGTAGCGCCTATCTTGCGCAATATATCGGTATTTTCCGGTAACACCATTCTGGGTGATGGCAGCGTGATTATGATCCTCGATCCCAATGGCATTGCCAACATGTATGGCAATAACGCGGCAGACCCCGATGAGGCGGCGGCCGAGGCGGTTACTGTCAGCGAGACGGACAAGAAGGTTTCGCTGCTGGTGTTTAAGGCAGGCGACGACACGCCGAAAGCAGCGCCATTGTCGCTTATCGCGCGGCTCGAGGAGCTTGATAGCAAATGTGTCGAAACGAGTAATGGGAGGGATATGATCCAGTATCGCGGTCAGTTGATGCCGCTTGTGCGGATGTCGGACAGCCATACGCTCAAGACCGAAGGCCAGCAGCAAATGCTTGTGTTTGCGGATGAAACTCGGACCATGGGGCTTGCCGTAGATTCGATTATCGACATCGTAGAGGATGTTCTGAAGATCGAAATCACATCGGAAGTGACCGGCGTGATGGGAACGGCGGTCATCGCAGGACATGCCACTGACGTGATCGATGTCAGCCGCTATCTCGTCGTGGCCTTTCCGGATTGGTTCGAGGAAAGCCGCAAGACAAGGATCAAAACGCCGCGCAACGTCCTTTTGATTGATGACAGCCCCTTCTTCCGCAATATGCTCGGGCCGGTCCTGGGGGCGGCTGGCTATAAGGTCACCACTGCCGAAAATGCCGATCAGGCACTGACGCTCCGCGAGGACGGCGTTCTGTTCGACGTGATCATCAGCGATATTGAAATGCCCGGGATGAACGGATTTGAACTTGCCTCGTTGATCAAGGCAGATGTCCGCTGGCAGGATACGCCGATCGTCGCCATATCGTCACACGGAACGCCAGATGATTTCGAACGTGGCAGGCAGGTAGGATTTTCCGATTACGTCATCAAGATGGACCGTGGTGCCCTGTTGCGCAGCCTTACGGAAACCCTAGCAGTGAAGGGAGCAGCAATATGAAACATGCTGATGATAAGGGCAGCGGCCTATCGGGTTCAGATACGGCCGATTATGTGACCATGTCCATCGGCGGCCAGTTGTTCGGGGTGCCGGTGCTTCAGGTGCATGACGTTTTCTCGCCAAGCAAACTCGCCCACGTGCCCATGGCGCCGCCAGAGGTTGCTGGCGTTTTAAATCTGCGGGGACGCATTGTTAGGGCAATAGATATGCGGCAACGGCTTGGATATGAACCACGTGAACCGGGCTCTCAGGTCATGGTGGTTGTGATCGAATATCAGGGCGAACCCTACAGTCTTCTGGTGGATAGTGTTGGTGAAGTATTGAGTCTCGCCGGCAGCGCTTTTGAGCGCAATCCGTCCAATCTCGATAGCAACCTCCGCGATCTGTCCGAGGGTATTTTCCGTCTGGACAACAAGCTGCTGGTGGTCATCGCGCTGGAAAGAGTGATTTAGCTGCTTAACGGGGCAATTGCTGCGTAGCAATGCCCTTCGGGACGCAGGGTTATAAGGAGCGTGGTAGGATGAAATCGTGTCTTGTGGTTGATGACTCCCGGGTCATACGGAAAGTCGCACGTCAGATACTCGAGGATTTGCGTTTTGAGACGTTCGAGGCGGTGGACGGCCAGGAGGCGCTCAATATTTGCCGGAACAGAATGCCAGACGCCATATTGCTTGACTGGAATATGCCGGTGATGAACGGGATAGACTTTCTCCGCCAGCGTCGTCTGGAAAAAGGCGGTTCTTCGCCGGTGGTCGTATTTTGTACGACGGAGAACGACATCAAGCATATTACCGAAGCCATCCAGGCAGGGGCCAATGAATATATCATGAAGCCCTTCGACCGGGAGATCATCGAGACCAAATTCCTCGAAGTCGGTCTCGTTTAGTCACTGCTCCTTGAAAGTATGAAAGACCCGATCTAGTGGTTATTGCGTCTCCTGCTATCAACCCGCCCAGAAATGTATCAAGACAGGATAGTCCCTACAGGATCATGCTGGTGGACGATTCTGCCGTCATACGCGGGATGGTGCATCGCTGGCTGACCAGCGATCCTGAATGTCAGGTGGTGGGATCCTACCATAATGGTCTTCAGGCCGTGCAGCATGTCAAATTCTGCGGCGCGGAGATTGTGATCCTTGATGTGGAAATGCCGGAAATGGATGGGTTGACGGCCTTGCCACAACTTATACGGGCGGTGCCGGGTATCCAGATTGTGATGGCGTCGACACTCACGCGCCGCAATGCGGACATCAGTATGAAAGCCCTTTCCATGGGCGCCGTGGATTATCTGCCCAAACCCGAATCCGCGCGTAGCGGTGATGCCGCCAATGAGTTCCGAGACGAGCTGTTACGCAAGATCAAGGCGATCGGCGGCTCGATGCGCAGAAGCAGGGCGCCGTTGCCCGCAGCCGCTGGCAAGGCGGCAATGCCAGCGCAAAAAGGAACAGTATTAGGGGAGGCCCGGGTGCGGTTCGAAAAGGCCCCGAACGTGGCGAAGGCGCTCATTCTGCGTCCATCGTCCAAAATGCGGCCGGAAATATTGGCGGTGGGAAGCTCAACAGGCGGTCCACAGGCGTTGTTTGCCTTCTTTGCAGGCCTGAAGCAGATCATAAAAGTTCCCGTGATGATTACGCAGCATATGCCGCCGACTTTTACCGCCATCCTGGCCGAGCATCTTCAAAGCCTCGCCGGTATTCCTGCGAAGGAGGCGAGTGACGGGGATGCTCTGCGTAATGGTGAAATCCTGGTCGCGCCAGGAAATTATCACATGACCGTCGTCCGCAAGGGAGCCGAGCGCGTCGTGCGTCTGGACCAGACCGCACAAATCAATTTTTGCCGCCCGGCCGTTGATCCGATGTTTGAGAGTGTCGCAAATATATATGGGGCTGCGGCGCTGGGCGTCATTTTGACAGGCATGGGGTATGATGGCAGGGAAGGGGCACGCAAGATGGTTACCGCCGGTGGAACCATTCTGGCCTAGGATGAAACGACCAGCGTTGTCTGGGGCATGCCTGGGGCTGTAGCCGAAGCGGGACTGTGCAGCGCTGTAGTGCCATTGCCGGAAATGGCGCCACTCGTGGCGCGTCATCTTCAGGGAGTTGCCAGATGAAACCTGCTGATTTTGAATTTCTGGCGTCCTTTCTCAAAAGCACTTCCGGGCTGGTGATTGGCCCGGACAAGATGTACCTGGTTGAAAGCCGTTTAATGCCGATTGTGCGCAAACGAAATCTGCCGGGCCTTCCGGAACTGGTTAATGCGCTCAGGATTGGCAAGGACGTGGCGCTTACCCAGGATGTCATGGAAGCAATGACCACGAATGAATCCTTCTTTTTCCGGGATAAGACGCCATTTAACAATTTGCGCAACGAAGTACTGCCCAAATTACTCGAAGCGCGCAAGAACCAGCGTCAACTGCGTATCTGGTCAGCCGCCGCATCAACCGGCCAGGAGCCTTATACCGTTGCTATGGTTCTGAAGGAAATGGCCGCGACCTTTCAGGGCTGGCGAACGGACATTGTTGGAACGGATATTTCCAGGGAAGTCCTGGAAAAGGCCCGCGCAGGCATGTACAGCCAGTTTGAGGTGCAGCGCGGCCTGCCCATTCAGATGCTTGTTAAATATTTCAAACAGATCGGGGAAATGTGGCAGGGCGATTCTTCCCTGCGCGCGATGGTGACCCTCAAGGAAGCTAATTTGCTGACGAGTTTTTCTGGCCTGGGGACCTTCGACATTATCTTTTGCCGCAATGTGCTGATCTATTTCGAGCAGGCCACAAAGAAGGACATACTGGAACGTATGGCGAAACAAATGCCAGCGGACGGGATTTTATTCCTTGGCGCGGCGGAAACAGTGATCGGGCTGACAGACGCGCTGGCGCCCTTAAAGGGCTTGCGCGGCGTTTACACCAAGGTGTCAGCCGAGAGTTCTATGGCAAAACCGTCGGCGCTGGCCAGTATGCCCATCAAGGCGGCCGCCAGCCGGTAACCGGGCTTCATGGGGGACGTTGATCAAAAAAACTCCGCAGGCAGCGGAGTTTTTTTGTGTCGATGAGAGAACTTTTCAGGCGGCTTTTTCTTTACCCACACCCGGCGAATCGCTGTCGCGCAGTACATGTCCGCGCCCCCAGACCGTTTCAATATAGTGTTCGGATCCGGTAGCGGCAGCCAGCTTCTTGCGCAGCTTGCAAATGAATACGTCAATAATTTTAAGCTCAGGTTCGTCCATGCCGCCATATAGATGGTTCAGGAACATTTCCTTCGTCAGCGTCGTCCCTTTGCGAAGCGATAGCAACTCCAGCATCGCATATTCCTTGCCCGTCAGGTGCACCCGGTGGCCATCCACTTCCACCGTCTTGGCGTTCAGGTTCACTGTCAACTTGCCGGTCCTGATAACGGACTGGGCATGCCCCTGCGACCGGCGCACGATTGCGTTGATGCGCGCAATCATTTCGTCTTTATGGAAAGGCTTGGTCATGAAATCGTCCGCGCCGACACCAAGTCCCTGTACCTTGCTTTCCATGTCCGACTGGCCGGAAAGAATGAGAATGGGCGTGGCGACTTTGGCGAGACGCAGTTTTTTCAGCACGTCAAAACCGCTCATATCCGGGAGATTAAGATCGAGTATGATGATGTCATAATCATAGAGCTTGCCAAGGTCCAACCCTTCTTCGCCGAGGTCGGTGGTGTATAGATTGAACCCGGCCTGATTAAGCATCAGCTCAATACCTTGGGCAGTGGCGCTATCGTCTTCTATCAGCAGTACTCGCATGGTGATTTTTCCTGCGCTGTCGTTTGGTTAATTCGAACATAAATCAAAATAGTTAAAAAAGGTTAACAAGAATTATTTTTTTGCCATAAATAGTAACTTTTTTCGGAACCGCGTCCATTCGCCAAATATTAGTGTTAAATATATGTTTTAATTAATAAAAATGCTCTTTACGCGGTTTTAAGCTGTTAGCGCTATCTTCGTGTCCGCCATACAAAATCACCTAGCGCGGCGGGATCAGTTTGAAGGTATTACTCACGGAAATCGGCCGGATAGAGCCCTATTGTTTTTACGGCAGGGTCGTCAGCGTTCAGGGCCTGCTTATCGAGGTCAGCGGCATCCATTCGCTAAGCGTAGGCGCACGCTGCATTATTTACTCCCGGGATAATCACGAAACCAATTGTGAAATAGTCGGATTCCGTCAGGAGAAGGCTTTGTGCATGGCTTTTGGGCCCCTGGAGGGCATTGGCCTCGGCTGTAAAGTGGTTATAGCTGACCATGAACCTGTCATACGCCCGGATCATCACTGGCTGGGCCGCGTTATCAACGCGATGGGGGAACCCATTGACGGCAAGGGGCCGCTGAGCATCGGCCCAGAGACTTACGCGCTGCGCGCCAGCCCCCCGCCAGCCCATTCCCGCCGGATGGATTGACCTGGGCGTGCGCGCCATCAACAGCTTCACCACCTGCTGCCGGGGGCAGCGTATGGGCATTTTCGCCGGCTCGGGGGTTGGGAAGTCGGTCCTGTTGTCCATGCTGGCTAGGAATACTGAATCGGATGTGAGCATCATCGGCCTGATTGGTGAACGCGCGCGTGAAGTACTCGAATTTATTGAGGAAAATCTCGGCGCTGAGGGATTAAAGCGAAGCGTGGTCATCGTCGCGACGTCGGATGAATCTGCGTTGATGCGGCGTCAGGCTGCCTATATGACCATGGCGGTGGCGGAATATTTCCGCGATCAGGAACTGGATGTTCTGTGCCTGATGGACTCGGTCACCCGGTTTGCGATGGCGCAGCGCGAAATTGGTCTTTCCGGTGGCGAGCCGCCTACCAGCAAGGGCTACACGCCAACCGTGTTCTCCGAACTGCCGAAACTACTGGAGCGCGCAGGGCCGGGTGTTTCCAGGGGCAGTATCACAGGTTTATTCACGGTTCTGGTTGAAGGCGATGACCACAACTAGCCGGTCGCCGACGCGGTCCGCGCCATTCTGGATGGCCATATCGTACTGGATCGCGCGATCGCGGAACGCGGGCGCTATCCTGCCATCAATGTGCTGCGGTCGGTATCGCGCACGATGCCGAAATGCAATCTGCCGGAAGAAACCGAGATGATCCTCCGGGCGCGTACCGGCCCGGCGCGGATGCCGATGTGGACGAGGCGGTGAAGCGTTTTCCGCTACTGGACAGTTTTCTGGAACAAAAACCGGATGAGTTTACAGGATTTCTGGCGGGCAAGTATCTTTATTCGGGTTCGCGCACGGATGTACCGCCCTTCAACGCCCCCGATCTTGCCACCCTGTCGGTAGTGGCTTCGCCGATCGCCAGTTTTTTTGACAATAGTCAGCAAAAGGCGGAGGTGCGAATAGATACAAATCAGGTTGTCCAGTACGGCGTTCTGGCCGACGATATGGGCCAGGCTTTCATGGCTTCCGTAAAGCGCCTTGGGGAATATGACGCGGCAACCCCCTTTAGCGCAAATTTGACGAGCGCGGATCGGGCCATGCTGCAGACCGAAATAGCCAATCTCGACGCCGTGATGAGCGGCGTCATCAAATTACAGGCTAATAACGGATTTATCCAAAAACGTATAGAACCTGTCGTTTCACGGCACGAAACACTCGTAACGGTGAACAAACAATTGATTTCGGACGTATCCGAGGTCGATATGGCAGCCGCCATCACCAAATTTAATCAGGACAAACTGGCGTTTGAATCCTCCTATAATCTGTTGCGGCAAGTGTCTCAGATCAATCTGTTGAGGTACCTGTAGCGCACGGCCCTTGCCCCCGGCTGCCGGGGGTTGTATTTAGGCCCCATGTTAGACCTGCCCCACAATGCTCATCTAGGCTTGCCAGGTGTACCCGGCGCTACGCGCGTCGTCGTGGCGATGTCGGGCGGCGTTGATTCCTCGGTCGCGGCGGCGCTGTTGCACCGGCAGGGCTTTGATACGGTCGGGGTCACACTTCAACTATATGATCATGGCGCCGCAGTGTCCCGCAAGGGCGCCTGCTGCGCGGGTCAGGATATTCATGACGCGCGCTTTGTTGCCGAAAAGATAGGTATTCCGCATTATGTGCTGGACTACGAAAGCCGCTTCCGGGACAAGGTGATGGACCGCTTCGCGGAAAGCTATCTGGCAGGCGAAACGCCGGTCCCCTGCATCACGTGCAACCAGACAGTCAAATTTACAGATCTGTTGCAGGTCGCCCGTGATCTCGGTGCGCAGGCTCTGGTGACCGGGCATTATGTGCGCAGGATTATCGGTGCGCGGGGGCCGGAATTGCATCGCGCCACGGATCCGGGCAGGGACCAGAGCTATTTCCTGTTCGCCACAACCCGCCAACAACTGGCTTTTCTGCGCTTCCCGCTGGGGGAACTGTCCAAGGACGAAACCCGCGCCATTGCATACGGGCTGGGTCTGCCCGTGGCGGACAAGCCGGACAGCCAGGACATATGTTTCGTCCCGCAGGGCGGGTACGCGGATGTCATCGCCAAGCTGCGTCCCCAGGCGGTTGGGCCGGGCGATATTATCCATGTGGATGGGCGTGTCCTGGCGCGGCATCAGGGCATTATTCATTACACGGTCGGTCAGCGCCGCGGACTGGGCGTTGGGGGCGGCGAACCCTTGTTTGTGGTGCGTCTCGATGCGGTAAAGCGCCAGGTTATTGTGGGCCCGCGCGAGGCGCTGCTTAAAAGCCATATCCGGTTGGGTGGGCTGAACTGGCTGGGGGATTACCCCCTCTCACAGGAAGGACAGGAAGTCACGGTCAGAGTGCGCTCGACACGCCCGCCCGTGCCGGGTGTTCTGTTCGGGGATGGCCGGGGCGGTGCGTCCGTTACCCTGCACCAGCCGGAAGAAGCCGTCGCTCCCGGACAGGCCTGTGTTGTCTATGCAACCGGAGGCAGCAGCCGGGTGCTGGGGGGCGGCTGGATACTGCGCGATGCGCCTTCCGGGTCAGATACATCGTTTATTCATTAAGACAGGCAGTTTGACGCATGTCTGAATCCGGCGGCCATCCATTTGCGACTGCGGGCCGCGTGACAGCCTTTTTCAGATGGTGGTGCCGGGAATTAATCGGGATCATGCCTCTACGGCTCGCCCGGTTGACCGGCCTGGTGCGAGAGCAAATCATGCTGTCACCCGAGGATGGACAATATTCCGTCTACAGATTATTTGGCGGCGCGCCTTGCAGCCTTGGCCTTTTATCCTCCGCCGAAACAATCGAAAGACTTTCGCATTACCGCGCCGCCGGGGTTGAAATTGTGCTCCGTATTCCTTCGTCACAGGGATTGCGGCGCAGCGCCCCCATAGCCCTTTCCGCCTTGCCTCGAGGTATTGATGCCGTTGCGGGAGAAATCGAGCGGCAAACGCCGTTCGCGCCCGATCAGGTCTATCTCGGCTATTATGTGGATAAAGCAGTGGACTCGCGCGGCCGGGTGCAGGCGCATCTGTCCCTGGTGCCGTGCGCCAGTGCCGACGAGATGCTGCGGGACCTTGCGGGCTGTGGCGCGACGCCGGACCGGATTACCCTGGGCGACGAGGCAAACGAAAATTCACTGGGCGATACGGTTCATATTATCATGTCCCGGAGAGTGGCTTCAGCGCCGAAGATATGGCTGGCGGTCACCGGAATGCTAGGTCTATTGGCGCTGGCGTCTCCCTATTGGCGCAACTATAACGCGCTAACACAGATTGAAAATGAACTAGGGCGGGTGCAGCAGGCGGCCTTACCGCCGGGTAGCCGCCAGGACGGGCCTTCTGACGCGCGACCACAGATAAAATGGCTGGAGGAATGGCGTGGTCAAAGGCCGGCGCTGACGCCCCTGTTGAATGCGATCAGCATAGCCCTTCCCGATACTGCCTATCTGGCGCAATTCGAACTAACCGGGCATGCGCTGTCGCTTCAGGGCGTGGCCCGGGCCGCGCCGGAATTAATCGCCGCGCTGGAGGCGCTGCCGGAGGTGGCCAGGGTAGAGTTCAGCGCGCCAACCCTGCGTGATCCGGCGACGGGGCTGGAACAGTTTCAACTGATGCTTGATCTGCGTGCGGCCCGTGCGGCGGATACCAAACCATGATCAGTTTCCTGGCCCGGAATGGACGCCCGCTGGCGCTGCTGATTTTAATACTGGCGATGGTGCTGGTCTGGTTTGGAGCCGCACGCCCCTATCTCACGGCCCTTGCGGACAGTGAGAACACGCTGGCAGCGGCCGCGGATCAGCTTCAATTATTCCGGCGGGCGTCTGAACAGACAGGGGAGGATGGCGCGGGCGACAGGACGCTGCTGCAAACACTTCTGCTTCCGGGCGCCAGTTCGTCTGCCGCCGCCGCCACTTTGCAGCAACGCATCGGTGTGCTGATCGCCGAAAGCGGGGCCACGCAGCTAAGTTTTGAATTATTACCCGAGGGCGCCACTGCGGAGGCGCCGCTGCAAATTGTAACCGGGCGCGTCCGGTTTACCGCGAACACGCAGGCATTGCGCACTCTGCTCCATGCAGTGGAAAGTCAGCGTCCGCTGCTCCTCATAGATAATCTGTATGTGAGGGCGCGCAGTGATGAGGATATTGTGGCAGGCGGGCATCTCGACGTACAGATGGATGTAGCCGCTGCGCGCAGGGCTTTGCCATGAACATCCGGCGGCTGCTACAGATGGCCTGTATTCTGCTGACCGGGATGATCATCCTCCCATGGTTGCGCGATCCGGGCGCAGGTGAGGCAACCCCGTTGAACCCGGGTATGAACAGCGAAAGCCCACGGGATTTTAATTTTCCGGGACCGATTGAGACCTATAGGGATATTCTGGACCGGCCGGTATTTGTCGCCGCACGGCGAATGCCCGCAGACGCCGCATCGTTTCCGCATCAGCCCAACGAGGTGGTGCTTCTGGACCGGTATCCGGTAGTGGGTGTCGTGGTGGCGGGCGATCAGCGGCTGGTCTTGATCAGAAAGTCGGCGGGTGACACAGTCAGCCGGATTGAACAGGGGGCGGAGCTTGACGGCTGGACTTTGACAGAAGTGTCCCGCGCGCGGCTGGTTCTGGAGAAGGCGGGCCAGCGCAAGGAAATATCCCTGCATAACAAGGGCGGTAGTGCAGATTGAACCGGCTTATTAGGCTTACAAGGCGGCAGCAGGCTCGGCTTACTGTCATGAATTTCCTGGCGGGCGCGGCATTGCTGGCGGGCTGTGCGGATGACCGGCGTCAGGTAAGTCATAAGCCGGAATCCGCTTCGGCGGCGGTTGTTCGGGAAACTGGCGCCGCGCCACCAGCCACAGAAGTGAAACTGCCCTCCGCCGCGCCGGCCAAATCCATTGAGGAATTCTATCCCGCAACCGGGGCCACAATACCTGGCAGTGCGCCCCGTAAAGCGCTTGCCGCGGGCGACATCAGCCTTAATTTTCAGAACGCGAGCATTGCCGAGATCGCCGGCGTCATACTTGGCGATTTGCTGAAAGCGCCGTTTACCATCGATGCGGGTGTACAGGGCAACGTGACGCTTAACACGGGTACGCCTGTCAATCGCGAAGCGCTGATCCCGGTGCTCGAGGCGATCTTGTCGAGCATGAACGCCATTCTGGTAAAACAGGGAGAGGTCTATCGTATCCGCCCATCCAGTGGCGCCGATCTGCATGGCGCCCCGGTGGGGGCCGCCCTGCCTTCCGGAACGGGGGCAGGGTTTGAAGTGTTTGCACTTTCCTATATTGGCGCGGCGGAGATGGCTAAACTGCTGGCGCCACTGATCCCCGAGGGCCGCCCCATCACGGTGGACAGCCAGAGAAATCTGCTGATTGTCGGGGGAACGGGGCCGGAGCGCCAGTCCGTGCGGGAAACCATAGACCTGTTCGATGTCGACGCGATGGCCGGGCAATCCGTGCTGCTGATCAGTCTCGAACATGTGCCCGTCAAAACCATCCTTTTCGAGCTGGAAAATATTTTTGGCGACACCGGCAAAGGGCCGCTGGCTGGATTGGTGCGCTTTGTGCCCGTCGAGCGGCTCAACGCGCTGATGGTGTTGTCCACTCAGGAGGGGTACCTGACCCAGGCGCGCGACTGGGTCAGGCGGCTGGACCGGACCCGCCGTGCCGAGGAACGGACGGTCTATGTATATTTCATGCAGCATGGTTCCGCTCCGGATATGGTGAAAACCCTGTCCGAGATTTTTTCCTCCGCTCAGCCCAGGGGCGGTGAAGCCGAGGCGTCTGGTTCGTTGCCGCAGCTATCGGCTGAGGCTGCGCCCTCTGTTGGTGATGCGGCCGCTAATACGCCAGAAGCTCTGCGCATTACGGCAGACCGCTCCAAAAACGCGCTTTTGATTCAGGGCAACGAACGGCAGTATCAGCAGGTCAAGGAGGTGCTCGGCAAGCTCGACATCGCGCCGCTGCAAGTCATGATAGAAGCGCAAATTGTGGAGGTCAGCCTCGGGGACGCCTTACGCTACGGCGTGCAGTATTTTCTGGATACCGGCGGGTTGAAGACCAGCAAGGACAGCATCACGCAGCTGACGTCCGGCACCTCGGCCACCGGCATTGCGCCCAATCTTTCCGGCGCGCCTGGTGGCGGCTTTGCGTTTTCCTTGTCGGGCCGGTCGGGCCAGAACCGGGTTGTGCTCGACGCGTTGTCTGGTCTGACCACTGTCAACATGATCTCCGCGCCGACCATGTTCGTACTCGACAATCAGGTGGCGCGGCTGCGGGTCGGCGACGAGGTGCCGATCATCACGCAAACGGCGGATGGCCTCACCAATGATTCCCGGACGCTGAATACGGTGCAGTATCGCAGCACGGGCGTGCTGCTGGAGGTCACCCCGCAGGTCAATTCCGGCGGCATGGTGACCCTGCAGATCGTGCAGGAAGTCAGCGCGGCCGTTAACACCCAGTCCTCGGGCAGTTCGTCCATCAATTCCCCGACGATTCAGCAGCGCAGCTTTCTCAGCACTGTGGGGGTACGGGATGGCGAAACCATTTTGCTGGGGGGGTTGATCCGGGAACAGACTTCAAAGGGCCGCACCGGGATACCGCTACTGCATCAGGTGCCGGTGCTGGGAAACCTGTTTGGGCGCACCAGTAATTCTGCCCAGCGCACCGAATTGCTGGTGATGATTACCCCCCATGTGGTGCGCGACAGCGGGCAAAGCCGGGATGTCACCGCCGCCATCCGTGAGAAATATCAGGCTATACTGGTGTTGCAGACGCAGGGCGTCAAACGGCCGCGCACCATGTTTGGCGAATAGGTTTTATTTCGGCGTGAGCACCGTATCGATCTGATAATCGCCGCCCCCGCCGCAGCAGTGCCGCACAGCAAGCATATATTTCCCCGGACTGACCTGGGTATGGATGCCGAAATTATAGCCTTCACCGTTATCGTCACTGCTGGCGACAGGATTGCCGCGCCCATCCATCAGTTGCGCGGTGACGTCACTCGACCCCTGCGAGCGGATCGACAGCGTTCCCGGCTGGCTGACCCGAAGGGCAAACAGGCCCACATCATTGGCGGCCCTGATCTGTCCCCCGGCATGCGCTCGTGTGGCGCCGGGAGGCAGTAACAGAACAGCGTTCCCTGCTGATCCGCTATTTTTATCGGCTGATGCCTCGGTACGGCCCCCGCCGGCAGTCCCCACCGACACGTCGAAACTGGCAAGCGGCGTCAGCCTGTCGCCGGCAGGGTAGAGATAGAGTTTGGCGAAGCCATCGTTAACTGTATCGGGGAACAGGGCGTCGGCCAGCAGGCGTCCGGTCTCTGATCTGATAATGTTGATCCTGCTGCCGGGCGGGCCCGCCAAAATCGGGTCGCTGCCTGCGCGGGCAATTCCAGGCCCGGAAAGCGTGATCATTGTGCGCTGATTGCGCACAATATGCGCGACAGGGTAGGGCGGCGGCGGCAAGCCGGGCCGTTCAACAGATGCGGCGAGTTGCGGCAGCCATTCCCGCGCCGCCGGGGGCAGGCTGGAATCAGCCGCGGCAATGGATTGCAAAGCGCTGCTCATGGCGGCATTCGCGGCCCGTGAAAGACTTCCGGGCATCCCTTCACGGGCCAGGAACAGGCCGTTTCTTGTTCGCTGTAACAAAAGCGCCCGCTCACCAGCCTGTCCGCCCAGCACATGATAGAGGCTGAACAATCGTTTCGCGGTTTCCGCAAGAGCGAGGTCCTGAGCACTCAGATGCACATCGCCGTCTGTATGGACTGCCCCATCCGGCATCACCCGCAAGAGGGGGCCTTCGCCCCTTAGATCATCTGGCGCGATGCGGTGAACGGTGTCAAATAACTGCCCAAGCGCAGAAAGATATTCGGGGCTGCTATCCGCCTCAACGCTTAAGGTGACTTGTGCGGATAATGGCCTAATATACAGAAATATAAATATAAAAATGAATATACGGCTGGCCATGTATCCCAACGCCGCGCCGCGTTGCGCCCCGGAGGGAGCGGCGGCCCGCATGCAAGGCAGCCTATGTCGTTTCCCGTCATTCACAGGCGGGGTTGCCTTGCCGCCAGATCGCTTTCCAGCAGGGCAAACAGAAGATGGTCCTGCCAGACGCCATTGATACGCAGATAGCGCCGGGCCTGTCCCTCTTCCTGAAAGCCGGCGTAACGCAGAACGGCCTTTGAGGGTTCATTATTGGGCACGCAGGCCGCCTCCAGCCGGTGCAGGCCAAGCTGTTCAAATACAAATGGCACCATGCACCGCGCCGCCTCGCGCATATAGCCCTGCCCGGAAAAAGGCTGCCCCATCCAGTAGCCCAGCGTGCCAGACTGGGTAACGCCCCGGCGGACATTGATGAGTGTCAGTCCGCCCATCAGCGCATTGTCGTCAAGACGGAATATGAACAGGGCATAGCCTGTATCGTCCCGCATTTCCAGGGCATAGCGCTTCAGGCGGCGGCGGTAGGAGGGCCTGCTAAGATCATCGGCCGGCCAAATGGGTTCCCATGGGGTCAGAAAGGCCCGGCTGGTTTCGCGCAGTGCCGCCCATTCCTCGAAATCATTTGCTGCGGGCGGCCGCAAATAGACCCTGCGCCCCTCGATTCGCAGTTGCTCGTTTATCGACGCTGATGGCCGTAAGAGGGACATGAACCCGAAACAAGCTCCCCTTGAGCAATTCCCGCCCATACAGAACCAGTTGGTTCAACAGGGGTGGGGAAAATTGCTCTAAATTATTACATAGAACCTGTTTGACGGATCGGACGGGATCGCCAGGCGCGGATTCCATCTGATTCAAACATGGCCTAGCGCGGCCTTTCCAGCACCGCTAATTATTGCGCCCCGAATCTTGCCGCTATTTTGCTCTGCGATTCAAGGTGTGTAATTGGGCCAAGTGCGGAAATGGCCAGTTTCGGCCTGTTCAGGACCCTCTCGGTAAAGCGCTCCACGGCGCTGACATCGACCGAATCAATCTTATCAATCAATTCCTCATTGCTCAGCAACCGGCCCCGCATCAGCAAATGCCGCGCCATCTGCTCGCAACGGGCGCTGGACGATTCGAGGCCCATCAGCAGGCCCGCCTTGAATTGTGCTCTTGCCCGGGCGACTTCGTCTGATTTTACACTGCCGGCCAGCCCCTGCAATTCACCAATAATAACCGGCGTCAGTTCGGCCAGCCGATCTGCTCCGGTTCCGGCATAGACGCCGACCATACCAGTGTCTACACAGGAGCTGGAAAACGCATAAATGGAATAACATAGCCCGCGTTTCTCACGTACTTCCTGAAACAGGCGCGAAGACATGCCGCCGCCCAGGATCGCGGTAAACATCTGACTGGTGAAATAATCCGGGTCGTCATAGGTAATGCCTTCCAGCGCCAGCACCAGATGGGCCTGTTCCAGCTTTTTGTTTTCCCGTGTGTCTCCGCTTTTGAAATGGGCCTGCCATTGTTCGCCTGGAACTGACTGGGCAAGGCTGGCAAATTTTTCGCCAGCCAGTTGCACGAGATGTTCATGATCCACATTGCCGGCCGCCGACAGCACCATATCCTGGGCGCGGTAATTTCGTCCCATGTGACCGCGCAGAATTTCGGGGGTGATGGCCCCCACACTATCGGGCGTGCCGAGGATGGTGCGCCCGATCGCCTGGCCCGGGTAGGTGGTTTCCTGAAGGCGGTCGAAAACAAGATCATCCGGCGTGTCCAGCGCCTGGCCTATTTCCTGAACAATCACATCCTGCTCGCGTTCCAGTTCAGCCGGATCAAATACCGATTCCTGTAAAATGTCGGCCAATATATCGACCGCCAGAGGCACGTCATTTTTCAGGACGCGGATATAATAGGCGGTATTTTCCCGGCTGGTATAGGCGTTGACATGACCGCCAACGGCCTCGATTTCCTCGGCTATCTGTAACGCGCTGCGGCGCCGGGTGCCTTTGAAGGCCATGTGTTCCAGCAAATGCGAAATGCCATGCATTTGCGGCGCTTCATGCCGCGCGCCGCTGTTCACCCATACGCCGATGGAGGCGCTTTCCAGATGCGGCATATGGGCGCTTACGACACGCAGGCCATTTGGTAATGTTGTCAGACGCGGGACCAGAGTCATTGGATTTTTGCCTCGATAAAAGCTTGAACTTGGGAAAGGTCGTTAGCCAGAGTGGCGTATCGTTCCGGTAATTGCCTAAGATCAGCATAACGCGGCGGTAATTGCGGTCTGACGCCGGTGGCTTTTTCGACCGCGTCCGGGAACTTGGCCGGGTGCGCCGTGGCCAGACACACCATCGGGATGGCCGGATCCCCCGCATGCCGCCGCGCCGCCGCGCGCCCGACAGCCGTATGCGGGTCGATCAGCATTGCGGTTTCCTTATAAGTGCGGGCGATTTCGCCAAGCGTCGCCGCTTCATCCACCCGATAGGCGCTAAACATACCACTTATATAGTCATGCGCCGCAGGGGGCAGCATAAATTCCCCCGACTGCGGCAGGCTGTCCATCAGCGCCTGCACCTGCGCCGCATCCCGGGAACAGGCTTCGTAGAGCAGACGCTCAAAATTGCTCGACACCTGAATATCCATGCTGGGACTGATGGTCGGGTGCACGGCGCCGGGGGTGTATTTACCCGTGGCCAGGGTGCGCGCCAGAATGTCATTCTCGTTCGTGGCGACCAGCAGGCGATGGACGGGCAGGCCCATTCGTCTTGCGGCGTAACCGGCATAGACATCGCCAAAATTTCCGGTCGGCACGCAAAAATCCAGCGGCCGCGCGCCGCCGCCCAGGGACAGCGCCGCATGAAAATAATAAACAATCTGGGGCATGACCCGCGCCCAGTTAATGGAATTCATGCCAGACAGGCGCGCACGGGAGCGGAATGGGGCATGGTTGAACATGGCCTTCACCAGCGCCTGGCAATCGTCAAAGGTCCCCTCGATGGCGATATTGTGCACATTTGAATCCAGAACGGTGGTCATCTGGCGGCGCTGTATTTCAGACGTGCGCCCTCTGGGGTGCAGCACGAAGATGTTGGCGGTGTCGCGCCCCCGGATGGCGTGAATGGCCGCGCTGCCCGTGTCACCGGATGTGGCGACGAGTATGTTCACTGTCTCACTGCGCTGGGACAGGACCGTATCAAACAGCCTCCCCACCAGTTGCAGGGCCACATCCTTGAACGCCAATGTCGGCCCATGGAACAGTTCCAGCAGCCAGTGGCTGTGATCCAGTTGCACCAGCGGGGTGATGGCCGCATGGTCAAAACCTGCATAGGACTCATCGATCAGTTTTTTCAGGACGCCGGAGGCGATGCTGTCTCCAACCAGGGGGTGCATGACGCGGTGCGCCAGGGACGCATAGGAAAGGCCAGCCATGGATTGGATCTCATGCGCGCTGAGCCGGGGCCAGTGATGCGGGACATAAAGGCCGCCATCTTCCGCCAGGCCGGCAAGCAGGGCGTCCGTAAAGTCCAGAGGCCGGGCGCGGCCGCGGGTGCTGACATATTTCATGAACGGTGCGCCCCAGGCCTAATCAGGCAAATAGCGCGCGTGCAGATGCGCCTTGAAAGCGGCTGTTCCCAGGGGTGCGCCGCTGGATTGCAGCAATAATTCGTCACAACTGAACCTGCTGCCATGTTGATGCACGCTGTCATTCAACCATTGCATTAAGGGTTTAAAATTTCCCTTTGATATGGAGGGTAAAATATCCGTTCTCCTTTGCTTTGCGGCGGCAAAGAATTGTGCCGCCGCAAGCGCCCCCAGCGTGTAGGTAGGGAAATAACCAAAAAGGCCTGCCGCCCAATGCACATCCTGCATGCAGCCATCGGCATCGCTGGGCGGGGTAATGCCAAGCAGGGTGCGCATACCGTCGTTCCAGGCGCCGGGCAGATCGCGGACGCGCAGATCGCCGCTTATCAAGGCCTGCTCCAGCCGGTAGCGCAGCATCACATGCAGGGGATAGGTTATCTCATTTGCGTGCACCCGGATCAGGTCTCTCTCCACATGCTGAAACAGCCGCACCAGATTATCCGCCCGAAGGGCCGGAGAGTCCCCAAACTCGATGGCCAGCTTCGGCGCGAGGTAGGAGGTAAATTCACGGCTGCGGCACGCCTGCATCTCCACGATCAATGACTGGCTTTCATGCGCAATCATGCCCCGCGCCCGCCCCACGGGCTGCAACCGCCATTCCCTGGGCAGGCCGCGCTCATACATGGCGTGGCCGGTTTCATGCAGCACGGCCATCAGACCCTGCAGAAATTCTGCCTGGCTGTATCGCGTGGTGATGCGCGCATCTTCCGGCACCCCGCCTGAAAAGGGGTGATGGCTTACATCAAGACGGCCATGTGCAAAATCAAAGCCGATGTCCGCCATTAATCCCAGGGCAATTTTGCGCTGGGCCTCCAGCGGGAATGACCCCGTTGGCACGACGAGGGACGGTTGCCCAGCCTGATATTCCAGAACCTCAGCCAGAAAGCCAGGAAGGAAATCCTCCAGTTCGCCAAACAGAATATCGATGGCCGCCACTGTGGCGCCACTGTCAAACTGATCCAGCAGGGCGTCATAGGGCGTGCAGCCCATCAGGGCGCCCTTGGCGCCGCCGGCTTCACGGCTCAATTGTAACAGCTCATCAAGACCCGGTTCCAGCGCCTTGAAGTCGTTATTTATTCTGGCGGAACGCCATTTCATCTCGCAATCACAGGCGGCGCGGGACAGGGCTTCCACCAGATCAGCGGGTAGCGCCGTTGCGTGCCGCCAGGCGCGGCGCATGCGGGCCAGATTAGTCCGCTGCCAGTCATTCAGATGGTCCGCCGCGGCCTCTTCGGCCTGGGCTAGCAGATCGGACATTTCCCCGCTGCACAGCATTTCGTGCCGGATCAGTTTTAATTCGGATAGCTGTCCCGCGCGTGCATCAGCGCCGCCATCCGGCATCATGGTCGCCTGATCCCAACCCAGCACAGAAAGGCATCCATCCAGATGACCGATGCGCGTAAAAAGCTGTGTCAGACGGAAATAGGCGTCATTGACCCGAGCGGCGCTGTTCAGCGATGTAGAAGCCGAAGACGATGAGAAGGGCAATGGCGAGGCTGAACCAGGTGAGGGCATAGGTGAGGTGGTCATTACTTATTTTAAGGCGGCTCTGGCCGCCGATGGGCAGGCCTCCAGGATTGGGTGTCTCGTCCGCTTCCACGAACAGGGGACTATAATGCACTATTTGCCTGAATTTGGCCATCCCATCCAGATCGCCATAGAACCAGATATTGCCGCCCGGGTCATTATCCGCCACAAAAGTATTCTGTGGCCAGGGTTTACGGGTTATGCCGGTCAGAGCGACAGGCCCCTCAATCTGGCCCTCCGGCCTGGTTTCGGCGAGCCGCTTATCCAAAGGCACCCAGCCGCGATTGAAGAAGACATAGCTTCCATCCGGACGCTCCAGCGGCGTAATGATCAGATATCCGGGCTTCCCCAGAGCATTGGCGGCGTACATATGGATTTCCCCATCATGATGAAACCTGCCCTGGACGGTAACCTTGCGAAAGCGCCAGGCATCTGCATCAATGGGACCGCTGGGAAGCGGGCTGGACGGCAGCGCCATTCGCGCCTCAATGGTGGCGATGATTTCTGTTTTCCATTGAAGACGCTGCAATTGCCATACACCGAGGGTGATCAATAGAATCACGCCTCCCAAGGTCATCAGGCTGGGCACCAGGGGAAGAGCGGGGAGTAATCGCTTTAGAGTCGGCTGGTTCGCTTCACCTGTCATTTATGGGACCGTCTCCATCTTCCTGTGATCATCCGCAACATACTCTCAAAAGCAGAATACCGCCGGCTAACTGGCGGTATTCCAAGCATCACATAAAATTTTGCGCCGCCTATACGGCCCGCATGGTTGTACGGCCGCCTAACTGCCGCCCCACACATAGATGCAGGCGAATAGAAACAGCCATACAACGTCCACAAAGTGCCAGTACCAGGCGGCGGCTTCAAAACCGAAATGCTGTTCCGGTTTGAAATGGCCCTTTTCGGCCCGCAACAGGCACACGGTCAAGAAGATGGTTCCCACCAGAACGTGAAAGCCATGAAATCCAGTAGCCATGAAGAAGGTTGAGCCATAAATATTGCCGGCAAAGGCAAAGCTGGAATGGGCATATTCATAGGCTTGGATAGCGGTGAACATCGCGCCCAGCAGGATCGTGAGAATCAGGCCGTAGCGTAGCCCCTTGCGGTCGCCCTGCTGCAAGGCATGGTGCGCCCAGGTCACAGCGGTGCCGGAAGTAAGGAGAATCAGCGTATTGAGCAGAGGCAGGTGCCATGGATCAAGCGGCAGGATCCCTTCAGGCGGCCAGA
>SHWM01000070.1 GCA_009693835.1 Alphaproteobacteria bacterium | reverse complement strand
GATGGCAGGATTGATGGCTTTATCTGCTCGGTAGGGACCGGCGGGACGATTGCCGGCGTTTCAATGGCCCTGAAAGAGCGCAACCGTCATATCGTGACGGCCTGCGCCGATCCGGATGGTTCCGCCATCCATAGCTGGATCAAGACCAACGAACTGAAGGCCACAGGGGATTCCATTACGGAAGGCATTGGCCAGGGGCGGGTGACAGCCAATCTGGACGGCGCCCCGATTGATGAATCGTACAATATTCCGGACTCAGAGGCCTTGCCGGTCATATACGATCTACTGAAAACCGAAGGGCTTTGCATGGGCGGATCAACCGGCATTAATGTCGCAGGCGCGATCCGCCTGGCGCAGAAACTGGGGCCAGGGCACCGCATCGTTACCGTGTTATGTGATTTTGGCAGCCGCTATCAGAGCAAGCTGTTTAATCCCAAATTCCTAAAGTCCAAACACCTTCCCGTCCCAGACTGGTTGTAATTCAGCATGGCCGATGAAATCCCCAACACTATTGTCAGCACAGCATGGCTGGCCGACCATCTGAACGCCCCCGATGTGCGTGTTGTGGACGCATCCTGGTACCTGCCGGACGCCAAACGGGGCGCCAAAGCGGAATATGGGGCGGCCCATATTCCAGGAGCCGTGTTTTTCGATATTGATGAAGTCTGCGATACGGATTCCCCCCTGCCGCATATGCTGCCCAGTCAGGAAAAATTCGCCAGCCAGATGCGCAAGCTGGGGCTGGGGGACGGCAACCGGATCATCGTTTATGATGGCGCCGGCCTGTTCAGCGCCGCCCGGGTCTGGTGGATGTTCCGGGTGATGGGACATGCGGATGTAGCGGTACTGGATGGTGGATTGCCCAAATGGAGGGCGGGGGGCCGCCCGATAGAGGACTTGCCGCCCATGCCCCGCGAGAGGCATTTCACGGCGCGTCTGAACCGCTTCATTCTTCGGGACGTTGGGCAAATGCTGGAAAATCTTCGCACCGGCGCCGAGCAGGTGGTGGATGCGCGTGGTCCCGGCCGTTTCAAGGGGGCGGAGCCGGAGCCTCGTCCGGGTGTCCGGCCAGGGCATATTCCCGGCGCGATCAATCTGCCCTATTCCCTCCTGCTGGCCGCGGACGGCACGATGAAGCCGGTGGATGAACTGCGCCACATTGTACAGGACGCAGGGATTGATATGTCCAAACCGGTAGTCAATTCGTGCGGCTCAGGGATCACGGCGGCGATCGTGTTTCTGGCTTTGCACCGGCTTGGCCATAAGGCGGTTGCTTTATATGATGGATCATGGGCCGAATGGGGGGGCAGGCACGATCTGCCAACCGAGCAGTAAGCAGGACGCCAGTAGAGTGGATTTGACATTCGCTACTCGACTTGCCTCTTGCTCAGGATGCGAATGTTAGAATTGGACCACTAGATGCCAAAAACACTTCGCACCGTCGTGACGTTTCTGGAGATGTTCAAAAAGCCGCTGGCGCTGCATGTTGCCCCGCCACTGAAGAATTACGCGCTGTTGCGCGCCGAGAAGCCCCCGCTGCATTACTACCGCTATCTCTACCACATGGTAGGGCGGGATTATGCCTGGGTGAACCGCAAGCGCATGTCGGACGGGGAACTGCTGGAGATCATTCATCATGATCGGGTGGAAATTTATGTGCTCTATGCAGCCGGGGTGCCGGCCGGCTATTTCGAGCTTGATTTCAGAAACAGCCCCGACGTCGATCTGGTGTTTTTTGGATTGATGCCAGAGTTTTCAGGCCTCGGCCTGAGCCGGTTTCTGCTGTCACAGGCCATCTCGCTAGCCTGGCGCGGTAACACAAAACGATTGCAGGTGCAGACCTGCACGCTGGATCATGCCCGCGCCCTGCCGCTCTATCAGCGCATGGGTTTTGAACCCTTTGCCCAGGAAGAGGCCGAGCTCGTCACCATCGATGATCGTGATATGATCCGGCTTACGCCCAGCCGGTAATATATGGGTGGACTATTGGGCCGCACGGAGCTGAACCAGCTCCGGCCAGGGGCCTGACGCCTGCAAAGACCTAAAAGCTTCCGTCCTTGTGGTGACACACCGATTATCCTTCGGCGGGCCGCCGGGCTTCGAGATGACTGAACCGGCCGCCCCGAAAATCATGCCGAGAGGCCCCAGCGCCACGCCAAGCGCAGTTTTGCCGACACTTTTCGCCACCGACGCCTTGTTAAGACCAATGTCCGGCGATAAGAGTGGCCCGTTGATGTCCACATCACTCGCAAGGCTGATCAGCGTGTTGTCTTTTGGCCGGGGCGAAAACTTCATATTCACACGCTCCGCCCCAAGATCGATTTTCCCTTTGCCGGATAAAACCGCTTTATCCGTAACCATCAGCAACGCCTTGTTTTCTGCGATACCCTCCCTGATAACAAAAGCGCCAAAGCCGCATTCGATCCTTGCATCCTTTGCATCTCCGTCGAACATGCCCTGAACAGACCGGAATATATTCATGATCCCGCCTCTGATTAAGGAGGAAAGCCGTTTGGGGATTGACCCCTCACGCAACTCAAAATAGCTGCGCCCGTTAAATCGGGCCGCCAGTTCCGCCATGCTTCCACCCGTGCTCTCGCCTTCCAGCAAAAGATGAACGTTGCCTTTGGCATATTTGGGCATATCAAACTGTTTCAGCAGCTTTGACAGGTTGATAGCGCTGGCGCTGCTGTGCACAGCCAGGCTCAGGTTTCCCGCTTGCGGCGTCAAGGTCAGGCTGTTGGCAATTCTGCCGCCGGCCATATCCATATCCAGATGCGTGATATGCAATACCTTGTCCGCCATTTGAGCGTGCAAAAGAAAGTTGGAATAAGAATCATCCCCCATTTTCAGTGACTGCACCGCATAGCGCAGATCAAGTTCAACATCCTGGGGTAAATCCATGTTCAGGGGGTCCGCATAAAAAAGCTTGCCCTCTGGCGGCGTAGATGTGGGCAGCATGTCCCAGTAAGTATCAAAATCCAGATTTTTCGAATGCAGGTCAGAAGTGATTTTCAGAGACGGGCCGGGGCTGAAGATGACATATCCGCCCGCATCGGTTTCCCCAATCCGGGCGGTCAGATTTCCGAAATGCAGATGATTGCCGACTGGTGTGAGGTTTCCTGAAATTCTGATCGCGCCCAGATTTGGAAAACCCAGCCCGAAATATTCTGCCGCCAGCCCCAGACTCTTTGACGCCGCCAGGGTGAAATCCGTGTAGGTGAACTCCTTGAATGGAAATTTGGCGCTGCCATCTGCGCTCAAAGTCAGGCCGAAGACCTGCGCCTTCATGTCAAACTGGCGGGGCTGCTCCGGGCTGATGGTGTAAAGCGGCGCAATCCTGCCTTGCGCGCTGATGACCTGATCACCCAGTTTTCCCGACAGCGTATAATGGCCAACGCCGTTGACGGTGTCATATTCAAGGGCGGCCTTTTCCAGATTGACCCGGTAATGCACCTCCGCGTCGCCTATGTCGCGGTAACCCAGAATCATATTGCTGATTTTTATTTCTTCTATCTCCGGCAGAGGGGCTTCCTCGCCCGTATCGGTCACCGCCTGGGCCAGAATGTTCCAGTTGCGCCGTCTATCTCCGTCGGTTTCAAGGTGAACCTCGGCCTGTGATGCCGTGATTGAAATGATGTCCGCGCGGCCCTTGAACAAGGGAAACAGATGCACCCGGATTTTCGTCCGCCCAACGCTGACAAATTTTTCCGCCCGGCCCCAATCCAGATTGGCTATTTCTAGCCCCTCCACCACCAGCGTCGGCCGGAGCGAAACACCCAGAATAATGTTCCCGGTAATCTTTATTTCGCGGCCGGTGGCGGATTGTAACTCGGCGGCGATCTGGTTGCGAAAGGCGGAAAGATCAACCGGATTGACCGACAGATAATAGGCCGCGCCACCAGACAAGAGCAGCAGAACGGCGGTAATCCCCGCAGCTACTCGAACCCAGAGCGGGCCCCGGTTCATGGTTCCCAGTCCTGAAATGGATCCACGGACATATTGGCGTCGAAGCCAAAAAATTTCCAGCTATCCCGCATATGATCCGGCAGCGGCGCGGTAACCGAGATCGTGCCGCCATCTGGATGGGGAATTTCCAGCGAACGCGCATGCAGATGCAGTTTCGGCGCAATGCCCTCGATCAGTGCGCCCTCACCGCCATATTTGCGGTCCCCCACTATGGGTGTGCCCAGCAGGGCCATATGTGCGCGCAGCTGATGCGTGCGGCCAGTCAGCGGCATCAGCGCCACCCAGGACACATGCTGGCCCGCCATGTCCATGACCTTATAGACCGTGTCGGCGGACTTGCCGCGCGGATCGTCTTCGTCCACAGCGCTGACCCGTTCGCGGTCCTCCCACGCCCCCTCGCCATTCAGTTTGGCCAATGGCGCGCGAATGCGGCCCTGATGCGGGCGCGGCACGCCTGCTGTCAACGCCCAATAAATCTTGCGCGCGCTGCGGCCGCGAAAGGCCTGACCGAGACGCGCCGCCGCCCTGGCCGAGCGGGCCAGCAGCAAAACCCCGCTTGTGTCACGGTCCAGACGGTGCACCAGGCGCGGCCTCTCGCCGTCCTCATTGCACAACGCATCCAGCATGCCGTCAATGTGGCGCGTAGTGCCCGATCCCCCCTGCACCGCCAGCCCCGCAGGCTTGTTGATCACGATGACCGCGCCATCATCATAGAGCACTGCGTCCTGTATCATGGCGCGGTCGATGCGCGATATTTTTGCCGGCAGTCTAACCACGGGCGCATCCGTGGGCTCTCCGGCCGGCAGGGGCGGTACACGCACCTGCTGGCCTGCGTCGAGACGGAAACCGGCCTTGACCCGGCCGCCATCCACCCGCACCTGGCCGGTTCGCAAAAGTTTTTCCAGCCGGGCATGGGCCAGTTGCGGGAAGCGGCGGCGGAACCAGCGGTCCAGACGAAGCCCGGATTCCTCAGCAAAGACTTCAAACGTTTTTACATCGTTCATGGATTTATTCCGCAACCCAGCGGCGGGTAAAAATCAGTCCTGCCATCAGGGCGCCGGACGAAAGTCCGAAGGACGCAATACTGTAAAGCAACGCCTGGAAAATCAGCCCCCGCTCGAAAAGCAGGACTACCTCAAGTGAAAAGGCCGAAAAAGTCGTGAAGCCGCCCAGCACGCCCGCGCAGACAAATGCCTGCATTTCCGGCGGGAGCGAAACGCGCGCGGCAAACCAGGCAACCGCAATTCCCATCAGCAGCGAACCGGTTACATTGACCCCGAGCGTGCCCCAAGGAAACACCCCCTGAAGAAGCCGCGCCGCCTGGCTCACAAACAGAAAACGGGCGGCGGACCCGAACGCACCGCCCAGCGCCACCGCCAGATAGGTTTTCATCATCGCGCGGCCCTATTCATCCAGCGCCGCCTTTTCCCGCAACCCTTCCCAATAAGCCAGCCGCTTGATGATTTCACGTTCAAAGCCGCGTTCCGTTGGCGTGTAAAATTTACGGCGCGGCATTTCCTCGGGAAAATAATTCTGGCCGGAAAAACCTTCCGCCGTATTGTGATCATACTGATAGCCCGCGCCATAGCCCTGATCGCGCATCATTTTGGTGGGCGCATTCAGTATATGTTTGGGGGGCATGAGCGAACCCTGTTCTCTGGCCGCAGCAGTGGCGGCAGTGGCGGCGCGATAGACCGCGTTGGATTTTGGCGCGGTGCCAAGGTAAATTACCGCCTGCACCAGCGCCAGTTCGCCCTCGGGGCTGCCCAGAAAATCATAAGCTTCCTTTGCCGCCAGCGCCTGCACCAGGGCATTGGGGTCGGCCAGGCCAATGTCCTCTACTGCAAAGCGCACCATGCGCCGCGCGATATAGAGCGGGTCTTCCCCCGCCGTCAGCATGCGCGCAAGATAATAGAGTGCGGCATCCGTGTCCGATCCGCGCAGGGTTTTATGCAGGGCGCTGATAAGATTATAATGGCCCTCCTGCGCCTTGTCATAGACGGGCGCTCGGCGCTGCACGGTTTCGACAAGCTGTGCTGGATCAAGCGGGCTGGCAATATCCAGCGCATAAAGTTCTTCCGCCAGATTGAGCACGAAACGGCCATCGCCATCCGCCATGGCGCGCAGCGTAGCGCGTCCGTCCGCCGTCAGTGGCAGCGGCCTGCCCATCAGATTTTCCGCGCGGGACAAAAGTGTTTCCAGATCATTATCATCCAGGCGGCGCAGCACCATGACCTGGGCGCGCGACAACAAGGCGGCATTCATTTCAAAGGATGGATTTTCGGTGGTGGCGCCGATCAGCACGATGGTGCCGTCTTCCACATAGGGCAGGAAGCCATCCTGCTGGGCACGGTTAAAGCGGTGTATTTCATCCACGAACAACAGGGTGCCGACGCCATCGCGCCGCCGCGTACGGGCCTGATCAAACACCTTGCGCAGATCCGCCACTCCTGAAAATACGGCGGATAATTGCTCAAAATGCAGGTTCGAACCGGACGTCAGCAGGCGGGCGATAGTGGTTTTACCGGTTCCTGGCGGACCCCACAGGATGAGGGACGTCAGCTTGCCCGCCACGGCCATGCGGCGCAACGGGCCCTCCGGGCCGACCAGATGACCCTGCCCCACCACATCGTCCAGCGACGCCGGGCGCAACCGGTCCGCCAGCGGGCGCGGCGCCCCGCTTTCCAGACCAGCCGCCTCAAACAGGCTTGTCACGACGCCACCCTCACGCGCCGACGCGAATCGACAAAACCTCATCGCCACGGCGGATTCGAATTTCCCAGACATCGCGCGCCGTTTTGGTCAGCCGCACAACGTCATCAACCAGCTTTATCTTATCCTGTCCGATAGCCAGAAGTATATCACCGGGCTGCAGCCCGATCTGGGCCGCGGCGCTGGTTTGGGGCATTTCCGTGATGATCACCCCGGTTAGTCCGGGACTAAGGTCCAGTTCTTCGGCATAAGCGGGCGACAGATTGCCGACGACAAGGCCGGTAAGCGGATGGTTCCCGCTCAATTTGGCAAGGGCGCGCGGCGGGGTTTCCGGCGCCGGCCTCAACTGCATCGAGAGGGTGGCGGGTTTGCCATCGCGCCAGATGCCGATAATGGCGGTGCCGCCCATTTTCGCCATCGCGACCCGATAGCGCAGAGTTGCAGGATCGGCGGCTTCCCTGTCATCCACTTTCAGAATGACATCTCCTACCCGTAACCCGGCCTGATCCGCCGGGCCGCCCGGATAGACATTACTGACAAGAACGCCACCGGGGCGCGCCAGCCCCAGACCCTGACTAATATCCTGCGTCACCGCCTGCCCCGATGCGCCAAGCCAGGGGCGCACCACGGCCCCCCCGGCAATGGCTGATTCAACCACCCGGCTTACCATATTTGACGGGATGGCGAATCCGATGCCAACGGACCCGCCGCCGCCGCGCGAAAAAATAGCTGTGTTGATACCGATCAGCCTGCCATCGCCGCCAACCAGCGCGCCGCCGGAATTGCCGGGATTAATGGCGGCATCGGTCTGGATGAAAAACTGGTAATCCGACACGCCCCCCTGGGTGCGCGCGGTGGCCGATATGATGCCGCTGGTCACTGTCTGCCCCACGCCGAAGGGATTGCCAATGGCCAGGACGATATCGCCCACCTGGGCGGAATCGGAATCCGCAAAGTCCAGTACCGGCAGCGCCTCCCCGCCCGTCTCGATTTTCAGAACGGCAAGATCCGTATGCGGATCAGTCAGCAGAACTTTGGCGTCAAACTCCCGCCGGTCGCTCAGAACGACCCGGATGCCAGTGGCGTCTTCTATGACATGGTTGTTTGTGACAATAATTCCGTTACTGCGCACCAGCACGCCCGATCCCAGCATGTTCTGCACCCGCTCGCGCGGCATGAATGGGTTGCCAAAATTGCCGCCAAAAAACCGCTGCATCAATGGATCGCCGAAAAATGACGGCTGCCCGCTGGTGCGGACCACGCGTTTGGCGAAAATATTGGTTACCGCAGGCGCGGATTTGGCGACGATCGGCGCAAAGGAAAGCAGAATCTGGGACTGTGTCTCCGGTGCCTGCCGCTGTTGCGCGAACGCCGGAGTAAAGAGCAAACCTGCGATCAGGGAGAGAGCGGCCAGACAACCGGCCGCACCCCTGCGCAATCCCCCCGGCGTGCCGTCCGGCGGGTAGAAAACGCTAGGCTTCATCCTCATTGCCCGTCAGGACCGGTCCCGAATCCTGACCGCGCGCGTCTTCATCGCGGTCTACAAATTCAATGACCGCCAGCGGCGCATTGTCGCCATAACGGAAACCCGCACGCATGATGCGGGTGTAACCGCCATGCCGCGCGGAATATCGCGGGGCCAGAGTGGCGAACAGCTTTTCCACCTGCGGCTGGTCCGTATCGGGAAGTTGCGCCAGGACCTGACGTCTGGCGTGCAAAGTCGCCTTTTTTCCCTGCGTCACCAGCTTTTCCACATAGGGACGCAATTCCTTGGCCTTTGGCAGGGTCGTGATGATCTGCTCATGCTTTATCAGAGCCGACGCCATGTTCGCCAGCATCGCTTTACGGTGCGATGCCGTGCGGTTCAGTTTGCGACCGCCAACTCCGTGACGCATGACCTACTCTCCTTGTGCTCCGCACCCGGCAGGGGCGGATTTTTACAAACTTAATACTGGTCTTCGTGGCGCTTGGCCAGTTCCTCGATATTGTCCGGCGGCCAGTTCAGGACCTCCATACCGAGATGCAGGCCCATCTGCGACAGAAGTTCCTTGATTTCGTTGAGCGATTTGCGTCCGAAATTCGGGGTGCGCAGCATTTCCGCCTCGGTCTTCTGAATGAGATCGCCGATATAGATAATATTATCATTCTTGAGGCAGTTAGCCGAGCGAACCGACAATTCCAGTTCATCGACCTTTTTCAGCAGCGCAGGATTGAATTCCAGCTCCGGGCGCTCTTCGAAGGTTTGCGCACGTCTCGGTTCCTCGAAATTGACGAAAACCTGCAACTGGTCCTGCAGGATGCGCGCCGCATAGGCCACGGCGTCCTCTGGCGTGACCGCGCCATTGGTCTCGACATCCATACTCAACTTGTCATAATCCAGCACCTGACCTTCACGGGTATTTTCAACCTTGAAGGACACACGCCGCACAGGACTGTATAAAGCGTCCACGGCAATCAGGCCGATAGGGGCGTCTTCGGGGCGGTTGCGGTCAGCCGGCACATAGCCCTTGCCATTATTGACCGTCATTTCCAAACGGATCTTGGCCCCCTCGCCCAGCGTGCAGATCACATGATCGGGGTTCAGGATGTCGATATCCGCCATCGCGGTAATGCGTGCGGCGGTTACCTCGCCCGGCCCTTCTGCCGCAAGCACCATGCGCCGCGGCCCTTCGGAATGCATACGCAGCGCAAGTGATTTAAGGTTCAGAACAATATCAGTTACGTCTTCGCGCACACCACTGATGGACGAAAATTCGTGCAGCACCCCGTCAATCTGTACGGCCGTCACCGCCGCGCCCTGCAGGGATGACAGCAGGATACGACGCAGACTATTGCCCAGGGTCACACCAAAACCACGCTCCAGCGGCACGGCGACAACGGTCGCCCGGCGCTTTGGATCCATACCGGGATCCACCTCCAGCCGATTTGGTTTAATCAGTTCCTGCCAGTTTTTCTCGATCACGTGGGCGACCTCATGCCTGATATGATGAACACCGAAGGCGCCACCACATATTTGAAATTTAGCGGCCGACCAGGCCACCGGCGAATGTGGCCGGCGGCATGGCAAGCCGCGTCAAAACTATTAAACCCGGCGGCGCTTTGGCGGCCGGCAACCATTATGCGGTATGGGGGTCACATCACGAATTGTCGTGACCGTAAAGCCGACCGCCTGAAGCGCGCGCAGAGCGGATTCACGGCCGGAGCCCGGCCCCTTAACCTCGACTTCAAGCACTTGCATGCCATGTTCCTGGGCCTTCTTGCCGGCGCTCTCTGCAGCCACCTGGGCAGCATAGGGCGTCGATTTGCGCGACCCCTTGAACCCCATGACACCCGCAGAACACCAGGAAATCACATTGCCCTGGGCATCGCTGATCGTGATTTTGGTGTTGTTGAAGGTGGCGTTGACGTGCGCAACGCCCGAGGTGATATTTTTCCGCTCTTTACGGCGAATGCGCGTCGCTTCCTTGGCCATACAGTATCAAACCTTTCCAGCATATTTTCGGACCGCACTTTCCTGAGGAAAATGCCTGCGGGTTCCCGGCGGCAAGCCACCCGGAATGAAACCAAAATTACTTCTTTTTACCGGCAATCGCCTTAGCCGGCCCCTTGCGTGTGCGCGCATTCGTGTGCGTACGCTGACCGCGCACCGGCAATCCGCGGCGATGGCGCAAACCACGGTAACAGCCAAGGTCCATCAAACGCTTGATGTTCATGGCAGTGGCGCGGCGGAGATCCCCTTCAACGAGATGATCCTGATCGATCGTCTCACGCACCCGGATAACCTCGGCGTCGGAAAGATCAAACACGCGCTTTTTTTCGTGAATGCCTACCCGCTCACAAATTTCACGCGCCTTGGTGCGGCCGATGCCGTGAATATAGGTTAGCGCAATCTCAACCCGTTTGTTCGTCGGTATATTAACACCTGCGATACGCGCCAATTTCTATCTCCTTAAATAATCGATCCGGGCCTATGCAAGGCCTGGGTTCCATAACGCCCACTGCAGGCGCGCGGCCCGCAGGGGAAGCTCTGGTCTAATATGCGTTCAGGGGTGGCCAGATCAAGTGACCTGCAAAGTTCGCGGATTATAAGTATTTCCTGCGTCCCGTCAAATAAATCCTCGTTCAGAACCACCTTACTTCACCGCATCCAGCAGCAGGCCTATCAGTCTGGCCACGTCATCTACTGTCTGCATGCCGTCAATAGTGCGCAATTTGCCCTGCGCCCGGTAATAAGGCAGCAAGGGAGCCGTCTGGGCGTGGTAAACCCCCAGACGGTTGCGCAGGGTTTCCTCATTGTCATCTGCCCGAACCGAGCCTGTAGCCTGGGCCGATTCGGCCGCCCGGTTTCGGATACGGTCAAACAGAATCTGTTCATCGACCTTCACTTCGATCACCAGATCCAGCTTTTGCCCCTTTTTCACCAGCATGGCATCAAGCGCCAGGGCCTGCGCCTCATTGCGGGGGAACCCATCCAGAATACAGCCCCTTTTACAGTCCGGCTGGTCGATCCGGTCTGAGATAATGCCCACCACCACGGCGTCCGGCACCAGACCCCCCTGATCCATGAGCACCTTTGCCTGACGTCCGGTTTCGGTTCCCGCCGCCACGGCGGCCCGCAGCATATCGCCGGTGGAAAGCTGGACCAGCCCGCGTTCGTCCTGCAGGCGCGCCGCCTGGGTGCCCTTCCCGGCGCCAGGGGCGCCCAACAAAATCAAATTCATTTACCGCGCCCTTTCAGACGGCTTTTCTTGATTAATCCTTCATATTGATGGGCCAGCAAATGGCTTTGAATCTGGGCGACCGTATCCATGGTTACGCTGACCACGATCAGCAGGGAAGTGCCGCCAAAATAAAATGGCACGGAATATTGTGCGACAAGAATCTCAGGCAGCAGGCAGACGGCGGTAATGTAAAGCGCACCAACCACGGTCAGCCGCGTGAGAATATAATTTATATATTCAGCAGTCTTTCCGCCTGGCCGGATGCCCGGAATGAACCCGCCATTCTTGCGCAGATTTTCAGCCGTGTCCTCGGGATTGAAGATGATGGAGGTATAAAAGAAACAGAAAAATATGATGCCCGCCGCATAGAACAGCATATAGAGCGGCCGCCCATGCCCCAGCAGGGTGGTGACGGTTGACAGCCATTCAGGCCCGGCGCCCGCGGAAAAATTCGCCACGGTGATCGGCAGAAGCAGGATGGAAGAGGCAAAAATCGGCGGTATGACGCCGGACACATTGAGCTTCAGCGGCAAATGCGAGGCTTCGCCCCCCATCATCTTGCGTCCTACCTGGCGTTTGGGATATTGCACCAGCAAACGGCGCTGTGCGCGTTCCATAAACACGATGGCCGCGATGACAATGCCAATCATCACCACCAGCACCAGCAAAAAAAATGTTGGCAGCGCGCCGGTGCGGCCCAGTTCAAAAGTGCTGATAAGCGCGGTGGGTATTCCAGCCACAATGCCGGAAAAAATGATCAGTGAAATGCCATTGCCAACACCTCGCGCGGTAATCTGTTCGCCCAGCCACATGAGAAATACGGTGCCGCCCACCAGGGTAATCACCGTGCTGAGGCGGAAGAAGATGCCCGCATCAATCACGATTCTGCCCGCGCCCTCCAGCCCCACCGCAATGCCATAGGCCTGCAGCGCGGCAAGTACGACCGTTCCATACCGCGTATATTGGGTGATCTTCTTGCGGCCCTGTTCACCTTCTTTTTTTAGCGCCTCAAGATGTTTCGACACCGACGTCATCAGCTGAATGATGATGCTGGCGGAAATATACGGCATAATATTGAGCGCGAATATGGCCATACGCTCGACAGCGCCGCCGGAAAATACATTGAACAGGCCAAGAATGCCGTTTGAATTCCGGTTCATGATATCGGCCAGCGCCAGCGGATTGATGCCCGGTAGCGGAATATAGGTGCCCAGCCGGTAAATGATGAGCGCGCCAAGCGTGAACCACAGGCGCTTTTTCAGCTCCTCTGCCTTGCCGAAGGCGGCAAAGTTGAGATTGGCAGCTAATTGTTCGGCAGCGGAGGCCATTCACTATTCCAGAAAGCGGTAAAACAGAACGTTTTCAGAGAAGCTCGCTATACCAGCCAGGCCCTTCCCCGGCCAAATCCATTCGCAAATTCACGGCAACCCTACTGGGCCGCCATAACCGTCACACTCCCGCCAAGCTTTTCCACGGCGGCAATCGCGGCTTTGGTCGCGCCACGCACTTCGATCGTCAACCGGGATTTCAGTTCGCCATTGCCCAGCAGGCGAACGCCGCCCCGGATACGCCGGACCAGGCCCGCCGCCTTCAGCGTTTCCGCATTGACCGGCTTGCCGCTATCCAGCCGGCCCGCGTCAATCGCCGCCTGCAGCCGGCCCAGATTTACTTCAACAAAATCGCGCGCCGCCATGCTGTTAAAACCACGCTTGGGCAGGCGCATATGCACCGGCATCTGGCCGCCTTCAAAGCCCTTGATCGCGACGCCAGACCGCGCCCGCTGACCCTTCACGCCACGTCCGGCCGTCTTGCCAAGGCCCGAGCCGATGCCCCGGCCAAGACGCTTGCTTTTTTTCCGGGCGCCCGGATTGTCGCGCAATTCATTCAGCTTCATAACCGCTATCCCTAATAAACTTGCTACCGGTATATCTACCGTTGTCTTGTGTCCGGCTCGCCGCCTATTCCACGCGCACCAGATGCGCCACCTTGGCAATCATGCCGCGTACGGAAGGCGTGTCCTCCAGCGTGCGCACACGGTGCATCTTGTTCAGTCCAAGACCTATCAATGTCGCGCGCTGATCGGCGGGGCGGCGGATGGGGCTGCCAATCTGGCGCACCGTCAGTGTTTTTCCGGCCGGGGATTTCTTATTGTCCGCCATGGGCTTTACTCCTGACCCGAAACATCATCGGCGGACCCGCTGCGGCGCTGGGCGATTTCACCCACTTTCTTGCCGCGGCGCGAGGCTACCATGCGCGGAGAAACCTGCTTTTTCAGCCCATCCATCGTCGCCCGCACCATATTATAGGGATTTGACGAGCCTACCGACTTGGCCACCACATCCTGCAGGCCCAGCGTTTCAAACACGGCGCGCATCGGCCCCCCGGCAATAATGCCTGTTCCGGGCGCAGCCGAGCGTATCACCACCTTGCCGGCGCCATGCCGGCCCTCCATGTCATGATGCAGGGTGCGGCCTTCACGCAACGGCACGCGGATCATATTGCGTTTACCGGACTCGGTCGCCTTGCGGATGGCTTCAGGCACCTCACGCGCCTTGCCGTGACCAAAGCCGACACGGCCTTTCTGGTCCCCCACCACAACCAGCGCAGCGAACCCAAATCTGCGGCCGCCCTTCACAACCTTGGCGACGCGATTGATATGCACCAGCTTGTCGGTCAGATCACCATCGCCGCGATCGCGATCGCGTTCAAAACCATCATTACGCGCCATAGTGTGGCAACTCCCTAGGGCATTTCCCGCCGCCGCATGTCAGACCATGTGACGGCAACCGGAAATGCGGTTCACTAATCATCGGGGCATCCTGTATCTTCCAGAAAATGCCCTTTATCTGCCTTAAAAATCCAGTCCGCCCTCGCGCGCGCCATCGGCCAGCGCCTTGACCCGCCCATGAAAGAGATAACCGCCCCGGTCAAACACGACATGGGCGACACCCGCCGCCTTGGCCCGCTGCGCGACCAGCTTGCCGACTGCTGCGGCGGCCGCGCAATCCGCACCGGTTTTTGCCCCTTCGCGAAGCTCCTTGTCCAGGCTGGACGCCGCCGCAAGCGTGCGGCCTGCCACATCGTCAATCACCTGGGCGTAGATATTTTTGGAGGAACGGAATATCGAAAGCCGCGGCCTGCCGTTGCCGACAACCCGTAACTTGCTGCGCACCCGCTTTTGCCGGCGCACGCCTATTTTTTTCTGCCTGTTCATGACCGCCGCACCACCTACTTCTTCTTGCCTTCCTTA
>SHWM01000069.1 GCA_009693835.1 Alphaproteobacteria bacterium | reverse complement strand
CGCTTCGACGCGAACAAGGACGGCAAGGTCTCGCTCGATGAAATCAAGGCCTTCGAGCCGCCATTTTTCGAGAAGGCCGATACCAACCATGATGGCAAGCTGAGTGCCGAAGAATTGAAGGCCGCCCATCCAAGGATGCATGAAGGCAAGGGCGGGCATATGAAGGATGGCAAGAAGGGCTGACCTTCTCCCCGGCCTGGGCGCGGGCCGGCGGATATGGCAGGCGTGGGGTCCTGATCAAGGCCCAGTAAAATGGCCCGTCAGGACATCACGTTGTCAATCCTGGCCGATCCGGCTTCCTGTCGCGCCCTGCTGATGCAGATATTTGGCGTCCGGACGCTTGTTATAGGCGCGCACCGCATGCCCCGAGAGCGGCTCAAAACTGATTGAGCAAATCCGCATGCCGGGGCGCAGCGCCAGCGGCACCTTGCCCGCATTAAAAAATTCCAGCACCAGCGGCCCGGCAAACCCCGGATCGACGCCATGCGCCGTGATATGCACCATCAGCCCCAGACGGGCGAGGCTGGAGCGGCCATTAATCCAGCCCGCAATATTGTCCGGCAGCGACACTTCCTCAATGGTGGCCCCAAGCGCCAGTTCACCCGGGTGCAGATAAAACGCCTCGCCTTCGGCGATATTTACCTCGGCGCGGGTGATGCGTTCGACCTGGGCGTCCAGTTCTGCGCGCGGACCACCCAGATCTATGACCGGGGCGGCATGATAATCGAAAATTCTGAATTTGCCGCTGAGGGTCAGATCAACCGAAGCGCCCGCGATGCGGCTGGCCTCGGGCCGGGGATTGATCTTGAGAATCCCTTCATCAAGATGTTTCTCGATATCTGCATCACATAGTTTCATACGCGCGTGTCCCAGTCAGAATTTCCAGCCACTCTTGCCACATTGGCGGGGGACCGTCCATGCCGGAATGGATAAAGGCTGTTGGCTTGACGGAAGGGCATCCGGGTCAATATGGTACCCCCGGCGCATGATTCCTGTTTTCCGTAACATTTGAAATGGAATAACCCCCCCAGCGCATCCTGTATATTTTATTTATGAGAGTATCGCTTGAACATCCCCCGTCCCGGCTGGTTGCCTGTCTCGCCCCGCATTGCCGCCCTGCTCGCCACACTGCTGGTGCTTGGTGGCCTGTACTATATCTATTCCGGTAAAACCGGTGGGCCAGCCGGAATGCAGGGCGGCCCGCCCCCGCCGCCCGCCGTACTGGTTGGCCAGGCGCAACAGGGCGCCGTCAGTGATGAAATCGTGGCGGTCGGCAGTCTGCGATCCAATGAATCCGTCGTCATCCGCCCCGAAATCACTGGCAGAATTGCTGAGATTTCCTTCAATGAAGGCGAAGCGGTAAGCAAAGGCGCCATACTGATACGGCTCGATGACAGTGTCTACCGGGCGGAATTGCAGCAGGCGCAAGCCCAACTGACGCTGAGCAAATCCAACTTTGAACGGGCGAGCGACCTGTTCAAGCGCGGCAACGCCGCGGCGCGGTCGCGTGATGAGACGCTGGCGCAGATGCGCGTGGCCGAGGCCAATGTGGCGCTGGCGGACGCCCATCTGGACAAGGCGCACATCATTGCGCCCTTTGACGGCGTTCTTGGATTGCGGCGGTTAAGCCCCGGAGACTATGTTAAACCGGGTGACGAAATTGTGAATATCGAAAACATTGATCCCGTCAAGGTCGATTTCCGGATACCTGAAATCCATGCCGCCATTCTGAAAGTAGGTCAGGATATAACGGTTGCGCTTGATCCGCTGCCGGGTAAAACGTTTCATGGTTCGGTCTATGCCATTGATCCGCTGATCGATCCAAACGGGCGCGCCGTACTGTTGCGCGCACGGGTGGAAAATCCGCAGAATGAATTGCGCCCAGGCATGTTCGCGCGGGTCAATCTGATCACCGCGCGCCGCGAGGACGCCATCATGCTGCCTGAAACGGCCGTGTTTCCCATGGGGCTGAAGCGGTTCGTCTATAAGGTCGTCGATAGCAAGGCGGTGCGCGCCGAGGTGGATACGGGTATTCGCCGTGACGGCAGGGTGGAAATCGTAAAGGGCGTGACGCTGGGCGACCAGATTGTGCTGGAAGGTCATTTCAAACTGCAGGACGGGCGGCCCCTGACGCCCATTCCGGCGGACAAGGCCAAAACCTCTTAAGGAGCACTCTCCATGGGCGGCAACACATTATCGGAACTGTGCGTACGCAGACCGGTGCTGGCGGTCGTGATGAGCCTGCTGGTGGTTCTGCTGGGGACCATCTCCTTTGAGAGGCTGTCAATACGGGAATATCCCAATATTGATCCGCCGATCATTCTGATCGCGACGTCCTACAAGGGCGCCAGCGCGGAAGTGATGGAAAGCCAGGTAACCCGGGTGCTGGAGGAATCCGTCGCGGGCATTGAAGGCATTGAATTTATCCGCTCGACGTCGCGCCAGGAACTCAGTCAGATTGCCATATCCTTCCTGCTGACGCGTGATCAGGAAGCCGCAGCGAATGATGTGCGCGACCGTGTGGGACGGGTGCGCAACCTATTACCCACCGAGATAGACGATCCGCAGGTTCAGCGGTTGGAAGCGGATTCCGACCCGATCATGTATCTGGCGTTTTCCAGCGACAAGCATACCCCGCTGGAAGTGACGGATTTTGCGGACAGATACGCCAAGGACCGGCTGCAATCCCTGACGGGCGTGGCGGAGGCCCGCCTGTTCGGCGCACGGCGATATTCGATGCGCATCTGGCTCGATCCGGCGCGCCTCGCGGCCTACAATCTGACAGCCCAGGATGTCGAACTGGCCCTGCGCGGTCAGAATGTGGAAGTCCCGGCCGGGCGCATCGAAAGTTCGCAGGTGGAGTTCAGCGTGCTCTCGCAGACTGATATGCGCCTGCCTTCTGAATTTGAGCAGGTCGTTCTGAAACAGGCGGACGGATACCCCATCCGGTTGCGCGATGTGGGCCGGGTGGAACTGGGACCAGACGAAGTGCGCATCATTGTGCGCTTCAACGGGCGCGAGGCCGTGGGGCTCGGCATCGTCAAACAGTCAACCGGCAATCCCCTGGAAATTTCCAGGGCCGTGCGCGCCGAAATTCCCAAGATCGAAGCGCTGTTGCCAGAAGGCATGCTTTTGCAGATTGGATATGATGCTTCGGTCTTCATCGAGCGGTCGATCGAATCCGTGTACTGGACGATCCTGGAATCGGTCCTGCTTGTCGGCCTGGTGGTGTTCTTGTTTCTGCGTACGCCCCGCGCGACATTCATCCCGCTTGTCACCATACCCGCCTCGCTGATCGGCGCGTTTGCCCTGATGGCCGCGGTTGGTTTTACCATCAATACCCTTTCATTGCTGGCCATGGTGCTGGCGGTCGGCCTGGTCGTGGATGACGCCATCGTCATGCTGGAAAATATTTTCCGTCATATTGAGAACGGCGTCCCCCCCTTTCAGGCCGCGCTGAAGGGCAGCCGTGAAATCGGATTCGCGGTCATCACCATGACCATCACGCTGGCGACCGTGTATGCGCCCATAGGTTTTTTAACCGGGCGCAGCGGGCGTCTGTTCATTGAATTCGCCTGGACGCTGGCCGGTACGGTTCTGATTTCAGGATTTGTGGCGCTAACCTTGACCCCAATGCTGTGTTCGAAACTGCTGCGGCATGAAGAAAAACATGGCGTCGTATACTTGGGAATTGAGAACGCCATCGTCAACGCGACCGCCGCTTACCGGCTCCTGCTCGGTCGCATCCTGTCGCGATGGCGGATGGTGCTTGGTGTGGCAATGGTGTTTGTCCTGGCGGGCGCAGGCCTGTTTTTATCCCTGAAAAATGAATTGACCCCCGTGGAAGACCGGAGCGGAATCATCGGTGTCTTCATGGGGCCCGAGGGCGCGACGATCGATTACATGGATAAATACGCTGCCGGGGTCGAAAAAATCTATGGCTCGACGCCCGAGGTGAACAGTTACTTTCTCGTGGTGGGAAACCCGATCGTCAATAATGGCATGTCGTTTCTCAATCTGAAGGACTGGGAAAAACGTCCCCGTTCCCAGCAGGCCATTGTGGGAGAACTGGCCGGACGCATGGGCGGGCTGCCCGGCGTGATGGCGTTTCCCATGAACCGTCCTTCGCTGGGAACGAATCCGGGATCGCGCCCTATATGGATAGTGCTGCAATCGTCCGCCAGTTATGAAGAAATTGAGCGCATCACCCAGCAGGTTCTGGCCGAGGCGCGAAAATATCCAGGCTTCGTCAATCTCGATACAAATCTGAAGCTGAACAAACCGGAACTGAAAGTCGCCGTCAACCGGGACAAGGTGCAGGACGCGGGCGTCGATGTTGTCGTTGTGGGGCGCACGCTGGAGACCATGCTGGGCGGGCGCAAGGTCACGCGCTTCAAGCGCGAAGGTAAACAATATGACGTGGTTGTCCAGATGGCTAATCTGGACCGTACCAACCCCGACGATCTTTCGCGTCTGTATGTGCGTGGCCGCAATGGCACCATGATTCAGCTATCCAATCTGGTCGATGTGGTTGAAGGCGTGGCGCCCCGCGAACTGGTGCGTTTCAATCAGGTGCGGTCAGCCGAAATCAACGCCGCGCTGGCGCCTGACTATACGTTAGGCGAGGGGCTGGATCATCTTCAAAAGATCGCGGAGGCCATCGTACCCAGTGGCGTCCAGATCGATTATATGAGCCAGTCGCGCGAATACAAATCCGCGTCAGGGCAAATTTATTTCATTTTCCTGCTGGCGCTTTTGTTTATCTATCTGGTGCTATCGGCGCAGTTTGAAAGCTTCATAGACCCTATCGTGATCCTGTTTACAGTGCCATTATCCATGACCGGCGCACTGCTGGCGCTGAAACTTACCGGCGGGACACTGAATATTTACAGCCAGATCGGTCTGGTGACACTGGTTGGACTGATCACCAAGCATGGCATTCTGATCGTCGATTTCTCCAACAAGCTCCGCGCGGCCGGAAAATCCATCCACGACGCGGTGATCGAAGCGGCGGCGCTGCGGCTGCGGCCCATTTTAATGACCTCAGGCGCCATGATCATGGGGGCGATGCCGCTATGTTTTGCGCAGGGCGCGGGAGCGGAAAGCCGTCAGCAGATTGGCTGGGTCATCGTGGGCGGCATCTCACTGGGCACGGTTCTGACACTGTTTATTCTGCCGACCGTCTATTCGCTGGTTGCCCGCTTTCGCACGATCAAGCCTGCTGCGCCGGAAGTGCAGGCCGAAGCATTGGCGGCGGAATAGCCAGCACAGCGGCGTCCATATGAGAGCGACAAGGGCGCCGGTCTGTTTAAGACAGCCGACACTCGCTAACAATGACGCATTCCGGGAAAATGGCGAGAGTGACGGGACTCGAACCCGCGACCTTCGGCGTGACAGGCCGACGCTCTAACCAACTGAGCTACACCCCCATGGGGTTTGTGTATGCCAGCCGCGCCCGCCCTGTCAAGCAAGGTTGTCGGGCGGCTGGCCAGCGCGGCATGCGCAAAAAGTGGCCCTCGGCACGCCAGTATCCATTCGCTTTCCATCACATTTTGAGTATAATAATCTTATTACGTGTATTATCCGGGTGGCGGGTGCGGGCAGGTATTCGCGCCAATAAAACCTGATCTTACCTCGAATTAACTTTCACATAGACTGACACATCATGAATGACTGGACCTCCGGCTATGCGGCCGATGTCGGCTATACCTACGGCTCTTATAGCGAGCTGAACCCGCTACGGGAAAAACTGGCCATGCTCACGGCGGGGTATGACATCGCCCCGTGCCGCACAGCTTGCGAACTGGGCTTCGGTCAGGGTGTTTCCGTTAATATTCACGCCACAAGCCAGCCGGACACGGCTTACTGGGCGACCGATTTCAATTCGTCACAGGCCGGATTTGCACAATTGATGGCGGGCGCTTCCGGGGCCAAGGCCGGGCTATATGACCAGTCGTTTGAGGAACTTTGCCGGCGCGACGATCTGCCGGGATCTGATCCCATTGGCCTGCATGGAATCTGGAGCTGGATTTCAGATGAAAACCGCACGGTCATCGTAGACTTTATCCGCCGCAAGCTGAATGTCGGCGGCGTTCTGTATATCAGCTACAATACCCTGCCCGGCTGGGCGCCGATGGCCCCCATGCGGCACCTGCTGACAGAACATGCCGCCATCATGGGCGCCCCGGACAGGGCATCGTAGGCCGGATTGACGGCGCCCTCGCGTTCGCAGAAAGACTGATGTCACTGAACCCGGCCTATGCACGCGTGAACCCCATGCTGGCCGAACGGCTGAAAGCCATCAAGGATCAGAACCGCCATTATCTGGCGCATGAATATTTTAACCGCGACTGGCGGCCCATGCCCGTGGCCGAAATGGCCAACTGGCTGGAGGCGGCAAAACTGAATTATGCCTGTTCCGCGCATTATATGGACCATATCGACGCGGTAAACCTGACCCCGGATCAGCAGGCGTTTCTGCGCGATATTCAGGACACCCTGTTCCGGGAAACGGTCCGGGATTTCATGGTCAGCCAGCAATTCCGCCGGGATTACTGGGTAAGGGGCGGGCGCAAACTGACGCAACTTGAACTGGTGGATACATTACGCAGGCAGCGTTTCGTGCTGGCGGCGCCACATGACAATCTCAATCTCAAGGTTAAAGGCGCGCTTGGCGAGGTCGAGCCCGCCGCCGCCATCTATGACCCCATTCTCGGCGCCTTGAGTGACCATCAGCCTAAAATGCTGGGCCTGGTCGAGCAGCAGGTGAGGGTTAAAGGTATTAATCTGGCGCAGTTGCGCGAGGCTTTCATTATCCTTTGCGGCAGGGGTATTCTACATCCGGCCCATGAGGACAGGCAGATCGCAAAAGCCCGGGCGTTTACCGACCGGCTTAACGCCTATCTGATAGACAAATCCCGCAGCAGTAATGACGTATCCTTCCTGGCCAGCCCGGTAACAGGCGGCGGGATAGTTGTACCAAGATTTTCCCAGATGTTCCTGAAAGCCAGATCCCAGGACAAGAGATTGCCCGCGGAATGGGTGGCAGCCACCTTGCAGATCCTTGCGGCCCAGGGGCAGCGCATCCTGAAAGAAGGCAAGACCCTGGAAACCCCTCAGGACAATCTGGACGAATTAACCGCCCAGGCCCAAACTTTCTCCGACACCCTGCTCCCCTGTCTCAAGTTCCTGGCCATCGCCTGAACCGAGATTAAGTCCTGCTCCGCCCCATATATTTTTGTTCAGCCCGGAAGGGATTTACGCTATCACTTTGCTGAACAGGCCCAGTCCATCCACAGGGTAGAGACGTTGAAGAACCCCCGGACCATTTCAATGGAAACGCACCGCCATAAGCGGCTGCTGCCAACCCCCTCATATCTCTATGCGCTCGGGCAGGCGATTGTGCCGCTGGTCGGCGTTGAATGCGCCCAGGCAGTGCATAATTTTCCCATCGTTTTTACGCCCTATGGAGAATCCTACGTTCTGATGGGCCTGCTGTCGCTGCAACCGGATCGTAACATGTTTGTATCGGCCGATGGCAAATGGCTGGGCTCCTATATCCCCGCCATCCTGCGTCAATATCCCTTTGCGGTAGGACTTCCGGCAGAAGGCGGCGAACCGGTATTGTGTGTGGATGCGGATTGTGACCTGATATCGGACACTGAAGGACAGCCGATGTTCGAGATGGATGGAAGCCCTTCCGAGATCCTGCGCAAAATTATTGAATTTGTCGGGGAACTTGAACGCAGCCGCCCTGGCACCATTCGCGCTGTCAACATGCTGGTCAAACATAATCTGATCATTCCCTGGGACATTACCCTGCAGGGGCGGAATGGCCAGGGGCAGCAGAAAGTGAACGGCCTGTTCCGGCTGGACGAAGCGGCGCTGAATGCCCTGACCCCCGATGATTTTATGGAAATCCGGGCGGCGGGCGCCCTGCCCATTGCTTATGCGCATTTACTCTCGCTCAACTGCATTGATAATCTGGTGCGGCTGTCCACCCTGCAGGTATCTGCCCCAGCGGCCGCCAAACCGGCGCCGTTTGCCCCTGCCATCGACAATGATGGCGACCTGGTATTCAATTTCTAACAGCCAACCTTTCAGCCGCCGCTGCCTTTAAGACAGGAGTGCGACAGGGCGAGAATTTCCATGGAAATTTTATCCCAGGAAAATTGCTGCCGCGCAGTTTCAAGCGCCCCCGCCTTCAATGTTTCAAGTAAATCGCGGTCCCTGGCCAAGCGGCGGATTTCTGAAGCCAGCGCCGAGGGACTGGTATTCGCCGCCACCAGCCCGTTCACCCCATGTGTAATCTGTTCCGGCAGCCCGCCAATCGGCGTGCCGATGGCCGGGACGCCTGCCGCAAATGCCGATGCAATCACGCCAGACTGACTGGATTCCAGGTACGGCAGCACGATCAGATCGGCCCGTGAAAACACGCTGCCCATTTTGTCCTCTGGCACCCAGACATTGCTCACTGTAATGTCTGGAAGGGCTTGAACGGTCGCCATCACGTCACGCATGTCGCCGGCCCCCGTGATCTGGAGACTGACCTGCAGACCCTCGGCGCGCACAATTGCATAGGCCTCGATCAACCCCTCCAGCCCCTTGTAGCGCAATATCCGGCCAAAGAACAAAAGCCGCAATGGGCCTGGAGCACCAGCTGCAACATGCGCGTGAACTACTGGCCCGGATAAGGGGCCGAGCGGGATGACCGTCACTTTCTCTGGTGCGATCCCATGTACGTCGCTTAATTGCTGTCCTACATAATGGGTCAGGGCGATATACCCGTCGGCATTTTTGAACGGCTGATAGAACCAGCTTTTGAAGCCGCCATTTTCGCCCGGATGCAATACGGCGTCATGAACCGTGTTCAGCATCACCACACCAGCGCGCTGCACCACCGGCGTCACAAAGCGCGACCATAAATGGCTCATGGTTGAATCCACGACATTGATCTGGTTTTCAATAATGAAACGGAACAGTTTCCGCCGCGTGGAAAAAATATTCAACGTCGTGAAAAGAGCAGAGAAAAAACCCCTATAGGTTTTTATTTCGAGCGTCGGTATCTTGAGCGCGCGAAACGAATCGATCAATTCACTCTCGCTGGATACCGAAAGATACACATCCGTATCCTGCTGGCGCATCAGCGCCTGGGCGAGCTCAAGCGTGTAGCGAGGACCGGCACCACGCCGTCCCCAATGCCACAAGAGAATTTTTAACCTGCCCGCAGGTGGTTCCCGGCCCCTCATTGCGTCCTTCTGATTGCCGCCGCCAACCTGTTATTCACCAGAACGTCCTGACCACAGGCCTGATATCTCTGATCTGCATGCGAATACTGCTTGCGCCCCCGGTAATTAGCCTTAAATAGGACATAAATGCGAACGGATAATCAGCATATCATCCACCATGATAGGGCCTTTAAAAATTCCGCCAGGCGACCGCAATGCCGATCAAGGTCTGTTTACCGGTAGTTGCGGGGATTTCTCTGGTAAAGCTTGCTACTGCACCATCTATTACAATCCCCATGTAAATAGATTTGCCCCGCATGTTCATTACAATTAGCTGTCACTCCATCGTCAGGGCGCGCCATCTGAAGTAACACCCGCGCCGTAAGGAGAGTATATCCGTTGCCCGCCCGACTGCCCTTCACCTTCCATGCCTGGATCACCCGCCGGGCAGCGGCCCGCCTGCTGGCGGTGCTACTAAGCCTGGGCGTCTTGATGGGCGCCCTCCGCCCGGCTTTCGCGCTATCCCTCATACGTGACGCGGAAACGGAGGAATTGCTGCGCACCTATGCCACGCCCATATTCGCCGCCGCAGGACTCAACCCTAGATCCGTGAACATATATCTGGTTCAGGACAACCAGATTAACGCCTTTGTAGCAGGCGGCCAGAATGTATTTTTCACGACCGAACTGCTATTGGAGTTCAATTCGCCGGCCGAGATCAAGGGCGTCATCGCCCACGAAGTGGGCCATATAGCAGGCGGGCATCTGGCGCGCGCGCAGGACGCCATGAAGGGCTCTGGCGCTTTGGCCATCGCGTCCCTGGTGCTTGGCATGGGGGCGGCTGCAATGGGACAGGCGGATGTTGGAATGGGCATCATGACGGGCGGCATGCAGGTGGCGCAGCGCAATTATCTGGCCTACGGCCGTTCACAGGAATCATCGGCCGACCAGGCCGGCGCCAGCTTTCTGGAAGCTACCGGCCAATCTGCGGCCGGGCTGCTCGAAGTCATGCATCGGTTCAGCGGGCAGGAGGCGCTTAACGCACCTAATCAGGACCCCTATGTGCTCACGCATCCGATGGGTTCTGATCGTATCAGATCGCTGGAGGACCGGCTCGAATCGTCTCCCTTCCGTGACCAGAAGGAACCGCCGGAACTGATTGAGGCGCATTTGCGCATGCAGGGAAAACTGTATGGCTTCATCAAGCCCTATGCGCAAACCTTCCGCAAATTCCCGGCAAAAGACACCAGCGTCAAAGCCCGCTATGCGCGCGCCATCGCCCATTACCGTCGTGGGGATACGGAGGAGGGTTTGAAGGAAGTCGATCTTCTGATTGCTGAAGACCCTCGAAATCCTTACTATTATGAGCTGAAAGGCCAGATTTTGTTCGAAAATGGCCGCGCCCGGGAGGCGATCGCGCCGCATGCCAGGGCCGTCGGGCTGAAACCGGATATTCCCCTGCTGCGTGTCAATCTGGCCCAGGCCATGCTCTCGTCGGAGGACAAGGCGTTTCAAAAGCCGGCGAAAGAATCACTTGAACTGGCGATGCGCCAGGACCCTGAAATTACCTTTGGCTGGCACCAACTGGCTATTGCCTACGCCAATGAAGGCCAGGAGGGGATGGCCGCCCTCGCCAGCGCCGAGCGTTCCTTCCGTTCAGATGATCGCCGGGACGCCTATATTCATTCCCAGCGCGCCATGAAAATGCTGCCGGTGGGTTCACCGGGTAATTTTCGCGCGCAGGATATTTATGACATGGTTAAACCCAAACACCGGGGCGATTTCATCGAATGAAGCATCTCTCAATACTGGCCGGGGCGCTGTTGCTGGGCTTTTTGGCAACTGGGCTGCCCTCAATTGCCGCGCCGGCCCAGATCAATGCGCCGGAAAAGGCCGCCACAAAACAGATGGTGCGGGAGGTGCTCAAGGAAAATCCTGAAATTCTGATGGAGGCGCTGGATAATCTGCGCAAGCAGATGGAATCCGGGCAGACCAGGGAGAGCCGCAATGCTTTAAGCGGGCTGCGCAAGGAACTGGAGCGCGACCCCGATACTTTTATCGCCGGAAATCCGGCGGGCGACATCACGATCGTGGAGTTTTTCGATTATCGCTGCGGCTATTGCAAACAGGCGCAGCCGGTCATTGAGCAACTAGTGAAACAGGATGGCCGCATCCGGCTGGCGTTGAAGGAGTTTCCCATTCTGGGGCCGGATTCGGTTGTCGCGTCTCGCGCCGCCATTGCCGCCATGCGCCAGAAGAAATATGCCCCCTTTCACGCCGCGTTAATGGCCACTCAGGGGGCCCTAAGCGAAACCCGTGTGCTCCGGATCGCCACCGGCGCCGGACTGGACGCCACCCGGCTGCGCACCGACATGGACGACCCAAAGATCGAAAAAATTATCGGCCGCAACCATGAAATTGCCGAAAGCCTTGGCATTTCGGGAACGCCCTCATTTATCATCGGCGACACGCTGGTGCCGGGCGCGGCCGAACTGGATAAATTGCAGCGGCTGGTGGCCGCCGCGCGGAGTGAATGTCTAACCTGCTGAGGGGACCCATCAAAATGGCCAATGCAACCTTGCGGCAAATGCTGGATGAAAAACGCTTTATTGTCGCGCCCGGAGTGTTTGACGGGTTTTCCGCCATGCTGGCGGACCGCGCCGGGTTTGACGCCCTCTATATGACCGGGTATGGCGTGTCCGGCTCGCGTTACGGGCTGCCGGATGCGGGCCTGACCACGCTGACGGATATGCTGGCGGCCCTGCAGATCATCCGCTCCCTGACGGACAAGCCGATTATCGCGGATGCGGATACGGGCTATGGCGGGTTGCTGAATGTGCGTCATACCGTACGCCGGTACGAAGCCGCCGGGGCCAGCGCCATCCAGCTTGAGGATCAGGAAATACCCAAAAAATGCGGTCATACGCTGGGCCGCCGCGTGATCCCGATGGCCGATATGGCGGCCAAGGTGCAAGTGGCGGTGGAGGCCCGGCTGTCCGCCGATACGCTGATCATCGCGCGCACGGACGCGCGCACCGCGCATGGCCTGGACGAGGCGATCGCCCGCGGTCAGGCCTACGCCAGAGCGGGCGCCGATATTGTGTTCGTGGAATCGCCGGAAAGCGAGGCGGAAATTGCCCGCATCGGACAGGAGATCGACGCCCCGCTGGTCGCCAACATGGTGCCCAAGGGGGCGCGTACGCCGGAGCTTCCCGCCGCCAGATTAAAAGAATTGGGATTCGACATGGCCATCTATCCCGGGGTAGGCTTTGGGGCGGCGCTGGGGGCCATGGAACGGGCTTACGCCCATCTCAGGCAGCACGGCGCAAGCGACGCCAACGGCCCAACCTCATTGGCTGGCGCCCATACATTGACCGGATTTCCGGAAGTATGGGCGCTGGAAAAAGACTGGGACGCACGCTTTGGAAACAAAAAATAAGAGAGGGAAAAACCATGACCACACAGGAAAAATTACGCCCCATCGCCACCAAGGTTCTGTACGAAGACGACGAGGTGCGGGTATGGGATCAGGTGATCGATGCAGGCACGACTCTGGGCAAGCATCATCACGAACTGGACTATGTCATTGTCAATGTCACGGACGCGGGGCCTTTTGACGTGGAATTTTTTGATGATCAGGGAAACGCCAAGAAACAGCGATTCGATCTGCCTGACGCCAAACGCGGCGGTTCAGTTCTGGTCAAAAAAGGCCATATTGAGATTGCGCATAATCGCGGCGGACGCTTTCGCGCCATTCTGGTCGAGCTGAAAGACCCGAAATAGGCTGGTAACCGATCAAGTTTTGCGGGCTCGATGCGTCTGTCACACATCTGGCCAGTGTTTCTCTGATTATAATATGTTAGGGCAGCCTGAAATAGACCGGCACGACACCCTGCTGGTGCAGGGTGCCCAGCAGCTCGAATATCGGAAACGCCGCAAAAAACACCGACGCATCGCGCAGGGTTTCGCGAAAGAGACGCGGCTGTGTGCTGATATTTTCCGGCTCGATCCAGTTTTGCCAGCGTGGCAGCCAGCGCGGCGTTCTTTGCATGTAATCGCGATAGGCGTCGCCGAATTTATGCAGCAGATAGGCCTCTTCGCGGGCCACAACTCCCGGATAATACAGCATAAAACAAAGCGTAAGCAGCAGCGCCAATGTCACCATCCCTGACTGCAGCCCAATGCCTGTGACGCCGATAAAAGAAAAAACATAGAGCGGATTCCGCATCAGCGAGAATGGCCCCCCGGCAATCAGACTTTCATTCTTGTGCCCGCCAATAAACGCGGAACAATAGCCCCGCCCTAGTACGCATACGATCACCATAAGATAACCCGTCCATGCCATTAACGCATGGGCCGCCTGGTCATCGGCCAGCATGCCCCGGGAAAAGAATATGAAAGGCAGCAGGGCAACGAAAAACAGGCGGGTGTGCCGGATGCGCGCCTTGAGCAGCGGCTTAACCGGCGCGGGGAATTCACCGGGCCGGGACATCTGCCGGAAGCCCCTGCTGCATGAGTGCCATGAATATCGATGATCCGATCAAAATCAGGAGGAGCTCAGCCCCGCCAGATTTACGGGGCGAAGCCGGGCGGCATCCATCTCCTGTAGCAAATTGGATTCTATAATGCCACGTATATCATCAATATATTTCCGGCCTTCTTCCGAATAATTTTCCAGATATTTGGCAAGCGCCACTCCGGACGGATTATTTCCGCGTCCCTGGGCAACTGCCCGGTGAAGACGGAATTTTGCATAGAGTTTATGCGTGTTGAGATTATGCAGATAGGCGTTGACCGATTCAGATAGCTGCGCAAAGCGGCGCACTTCATGATCGTCGCTGGCGTTGCGGCCCGCGGGAATGAGACCACTGCCCCGGTTCCAGCTCCACTCCCCGAATACCGCATTTCCCTGCAGCGCGAACCGTGACGTGCCCCAGCCGGATTCCAGCGCAGCCTGCGCCAACGCCAGCGAGACAGGAACAGCGTCCACCCGGCGCAATAATTCCTGCCAGTCGCCATCTTCGGGATCAAAACCATCCACCCCATAGTCCGACGCCAGCTTTATCAGCCACGCCCGGTTTACCGCGTAAAGATTACCCCCGCTCTGCACCTGACCTGCAAATTTCTCTACCCGCTTCCGGTCGGCGAGGATTTTCTCGTTACCCGCCAAAACAAGGGGCAGCATGACACGCAGGAAATCCTGCTTGCGCTCTAGGCTGGAATCCCCCTCAGCCAGGTCCTGGGGTAGACTGCGCAAATAAAGACGGGGCACAGCGTTTCCCTCACCTGCCGAGGCGCCCGTTGCCACCAGCGAATAGCCCAGGGCCGTAAAATGGCTTTGTAATTGCTGTCTGTCCCGTGGCGCCACCATGAGGACACCATCCATGCGGCCCATATTTACGCTTGCCAGGATTTGTCCCGATCCCTGCGCAAGCCTGTCCCATAGCGACGGCGCCGCACTATCGGCCAGCTTGCTGGACGGGCCGCTCAACAAGGCAAGATTGCCAAAAGAAGGAAC
>SHWM01000068.1 GCA_009693835.1 Alphaproteobacteria bacterium | reverse complement strand
TTTCGGCTTCTGCTATAAGCCCCGCATGATTAATGTGAAAATTTGCGGTCTCTCAACTCCGGAAACTGTTCAGGCAGCCACTGCCGCTGGCGTGAACTATGTGGGCTTTGTGTTTTATGCCCCGTCGCCGCGCGCCGTAACGGCGGCGCAGGCGGTGCTGCTGGCGCGCGAGGTTCCGGCGGAGGTGAAAAAGGTAGGCTTGTTCGTCGATGCCGCTGATGGGTTTATTGCCGATGTGCTGGACCAGGTGAAACTCGATTATCTGCAACTGCATGGCGCGGAAACACCGGAACGCGTGGCGCAGATCAGGGCCATGTTTGGCGTCCCGGTGATCAAGGCGATCGCCATTTCGGGCCATGAGGATATTGTTCGCGCGCGAAGCCATGAGGCGGTCTGTGACATTTTGCTGTTCGACGCCAGGCCGCCGCAGTCCGCGAAGGCTTTACCCGGCGGCAATGGCTTGGTATTTGACTGGACGCTTCTTGCCGGTCAGGCATGGGGATGCCCCTGGATGCTGTCCGGCGGTCTTGATGCGCAAAATCTTGCCGAGGCGGTGCGTGTCAGCGGCGCGACACTGGTGGATGTCTCCTCCGGGGTCGAATGCAAGCCGGGGATAAAGGACAACGCCAAAATCCGCGCCTTTGTCGAAGCCTCTAAAAAACTGTGAACGGATACCCGATTTTGACTGCAAATTCACCCAACAGTTTTCGCGCGGGCCCTGACGCGCACGGTCATTTTGGCATATTCGGCGGCCGCTTTGCCGCGGAAACGCTGATGCCGCTTATTCTCGATCTGGAGAGGGCCTACAAGGCTGCCAAATCCGATCCGGCGTTTCACGCGGAGCTGGAGGACCTGCTGACGCATTATGCCGGGCGGCCCAGCCCGCTGTATTTTGCCGAACGGCTGACAGAACATTTTGGCGGCGCAAAAATCTATTTCAAACGTGATGAACTGAACCACACCGGCTCGCACAAGATCAATAATTGCCTTGGGCAAATTCTGCTGGCGCGGCGCATGAACAAGGGCCGCATCATTGCCGAAACAGGCGCAGGCCAGCATGGTGTGGCGGCTGCCACCGTCGCGGCCCGGTTCGGATTGCCCTGCGTGATTTATATGGGCGCCGCGGATATTGAACGCCAGCAGCCGAACGTCTTCCGCATGCGGCTGCTGGGCGCGCAAGTGGTTTCGGTCACCAGCGGAACGGCCACACTGAAAGACGCAATGAATGAAGCGCTGCGCGACTGGGTCACCAATGTCGGCGACACGTTCTATATTATCGGAACCGCCGCGGGGCCGCACCCCTATCCCATGATGGTACGGGATTTTCAGTCGGTAATCGGGCGTGAGGCGCGTGAACAGATGCTGCTGCGGGAAGGACGCCTGCCAGATACGCTGGTGGCCTGTATCGGCGGCGGCTCCAACGCCATCGGTCTGTTCCACCCGTTTCTGGATGATCCGGGTGTGGCCATGTATGGCGTGGAAGCGGCTGGCAAGGGCCTTGAGACGGGGCTGCACGCTGCCTCCATCGCAGGCGGCCAGCCGGGCGTGCTGCATGGCAACCGCACCTATCTGTTACAGAACGAGGATGGCCAGATCACCGACGCGCATTCCATTTCCGCAGGTCTGGATTATCCCGGAATCGGCCCGGAACATGCGTGGCTGCATGAAGCGGGGCGTGTGAAATATGTTTCCGCCACGGATGATGAGGCGCTGGCGGCGTTTCAGCTGTGCACCCGCCTCGAAGGCATCATTCCAGCCCTTGAGCCTGCCCACGCCCTGGCCTATGTGGCGAAGCTGGCGCCCGGATTGCCGCGCGATCATCTGTTGTGCATGAATATGTGCGGCCGAGGCGACAAGGATATATTTTCGGTCGCGCGGATGCTGGGAACTGAACTGTCATGAGCGCCTCGCGCATTGACAACCGCTTTGCCGCGCTTCGGGCCGAAGGGCGTGCGGGCCTGGTGGCCTTTATCACGGCGGGCGATCCTGAACATGAAACCAGTTTTGAAATTCTGCGGGGCCTGCCCGCCGCGGGCGCCGATCTGATCGAACTGGGCATGCCGTTCAGCGACCCGATGGCGGACGGCCCCTCCATCCAGGCAGCCGGATTACAGGCCCTGAAAAATGGGGCCAGCCAGAAGCGGACGCTTGAACTGGTGCGCCGGTTTCGCAAGACCGACGCCATCACGCCAGTGGTTCTGATGGGCTATTATAATCCAATCTACCGCTATGGCGTGGCGCGTTTCATTACCGATGCGCTGGCCGCCGGTGTGGATGGCCTGATCGTGGTGGATCTGCCGCCAGAAGAAGATAGCGAGCTGTGCCTGCCCTCGCTCCGGGGCGGTCTGAATTTTATCCGCCTCGCGACGCCCACAACCGATGACGCCCGGCTGCCGGTGGTTCTTAACAACACCAGCGGCTTTGTATATTATGTCTCCATTACCGGAATTACGGGCGCCGCCGGCGCCGACGTGCTTTTGGTGAATGAGGCGGTGACACGCATCCGTGGGCACACCGCGCTGCCCGTGGCGGTTGGTTTTGGCATTAAAACGGCGGCGCAGGTGGCGCAAATGGCGCGCTGTGCGGACGCCGTCGTGGTCGGAACAGCAATCGTGGACCGCATTGCGGCCGCGCGTAAGGCTGGAATGACATCTGCGGCGGTTGCCCGTGACGTGCATGAATTTGTGACGGGCCTTGCGGCAGGCGTCCGGCGGAAACGGGAGACCGCATAAATGGAAAGCAAGTCCATGAACTGGCTGACCCGTGTCGTGCGGCCAAAGATCCAGGCTGTTTTCCGTATGCGCGACATGGGCGAAGGCCTGTGGGACAAATGCCCGGAATGCGGCCAGATGATTTTTCAGCGTGACCTGATCGCGGCGCTGAATGTTTGCCCCAACTGTCAGCATCATATGAAACTGGGACCGAAGGCGCGCATGGATTCGCTGTTTGATGGCGCCCGCTATGACTGGTTGCCCGATCCCATTGTGGCGGCCGATCCGCTGCGGTTCCGGGATCAGAAGCGCTATCCCGAACGGCTGAAGGAAGCGCGGCGCGCCACCGGCCGCGAAGAGGCGATGCAGGCCGCCAGCGGCTCCATAGACAATCTGCAATGCGTCGTCGCGGTGCAGGATTTCAGCTTCATGGGAGGCTCGATGGGGATGGCGGTGGGCGAGATGTTCATTGCCGCCGCGATCAGGGCACTGTCGCTGCATGCGCCATTTATCGTGTTTGCGGCGTCTGGCGGCGCGCGCATGCAGGAAGGCATGCTGTCTTTGATGCAAATGCCACGCACCACGGTGGCCATTCAGATGCTGCGCGAAGCAAAACTGCCCTATGTCGTGGTGCTGACGGATCCGACCACGGGTGGGGTTACGGCGTCCTACGCCATGCTGGGGGACGTGCAGATCGCAGAACCTAACGCGCTGATTGGTTTCGCGGGGCAGCGCGTCATCTTGCAGACGATCCGTGAAAAATTGCCTGCGGGTTTTCAGCGCGCGGAAACGGTTCGCGACAAGGGCATGGTCGATATGGTGGTGCACCGCAAGGACATGCGGCAAACCCTGTCGCGCATCCTGCATATGCTGATGCATGTGCCGGTGCCGCCTCAGGGCGATCGGGGCAAAATGAACGGCCAGTTCGTCCCCATCGCGCTTGCGGCCCCGCCCAGGAAATAAGAGGCAGCCGCATGCCATCCATAGCGACAGATGCGCGTGCGCCGGACGACAGCGCCGCCATACTCGCGCGCATGCTGCATCTGCATCCCAAGGTTATCGATCTTTCGCTGGAGCGGATGACGCGCCTGCTGCAGAAGCTCGGCAACCCGCATTTGCGGCTTCCGCCGGTTATTCATGTGGCTGGCACCAATGGCAAGGGATCGACCGTCGCCTTCATGCGGGCCATGCTGGAATGTGCGGGCCTGCGCGTGCATGTGTATATCTCGCCGCATCTGCAGCGTTTTCACGAACGCATCCGGCTGGCCGGAGAATTGATCAGTGAACCGGAACTATGCGCGCGCCTGCTGGAGTGCGAACGCGTGAATGCCGGTGATCCCATCACATTTTTTGAAATCACCACGGTGGCGGCGTTTCTGGCTTTCGCCGCGGCGCCCGCCGATATTTTACTGCTCGAGGTGGGAATGGGCGGAAGGCTCGACACCACCAATATCATCCCCCGCGCCGAAGTCACCGTGATTACCCCTGTGGATATGGATCACCAGCAGTTTCTTGGCGAGACGCTGGAGGAAATCGCAGCGGAAAAAGCAGGCATTCTGAAGCCGGGGACGCCCGCGATCATTGCGCATCAAAAACCCGCTGCGGCTGCGGTAATTGAAGCGCGGGCGGCAAGTATCGGCGCGCCGCTGCTGGTGCACGGGCAGGACTGGATGAGTTATGCCGAACATGGCCGCATGATTTTTCAGTATGCGGACGGGTTGCTGGACCTGCCAGTGCCGGGCCTTGCGGGGCAGCACCAGATCGGCAATGCGGGCGCGGCCATCGCGGCCGTCATGGCGCTGTCTGGTTTCCGGATCGGCGGTGACGCCATCGCCGCCGGGCTGCGTCAGGTGGAATGGCCGGCACGGCTTCAAAAGCTGACGGCCGGCCCATTATACGATGCTATGCCCGCCGGCTCGGAATTATGGCTGGACGGGGCGCATAATCCGGCCGCCGCGATTGTGGTGGCCAGCGCCCTGGCGGAATTCGAGGAACGCCACCCGATGCCGCTCTATCTGGTCTGCGGCATGTTAACGAGCAAGGACGCGGAAGGTTTTTTTGCGGCGTTCAAGGGGCTGGCCCGTGGCGTGTTCACGGTCGCCATACCTGACGCGGAAAACAGCGTGACGGCGGAAGCGCTGGCGGAACAAGCCGGGCGGGCGGGTCTGCCGGTGCGCGCCGCCGCCGGTCTGGCGCAGGCCCTGCAGGAAATATGCGGGCATAGCGCCCAGCCGCCGCGCGTCGTGATTTGCGGCTCTCTCTATCTGGCGGGCCATGTGCTCGGCGTGAATGCGAATCGACCTCAGCCTTGATGGCGACACGGCGTAATCTGATCCGAACATGGTCTAGGCGGTTGCGGCCATTGGCGCGCCCGTTTGCGCGGCGGATTGCAGCCCCTTTATGGGAAGGCGGATGGTAAAGGTAGAACCTAAGCCTGCCCTGCTTTCCACATGCACGACGCCGCCATGCAGGGTGACAAGTTCCTTCACCAGATTGAGGCCTATGCCCGTGCCCACAATGCCGGTTGAATTTGTTGCGGGAAATAGCGTGAAAAATTTTTGGCGCGTCTTCTTCGGATATGCCCAGCCCGTGATCGCGCACCGAGACCAGCGCATAAGCCCCCGCGCGCCATCCGCGTACCCGAATTGCCGGACTATCCGGAGAATATTTTACCGCATTGGAAACCAGATTCGTTATTACCTGATCCAGCGCCCTTGCGTCGGCCATTATATTCTCCGGCAAATCCTCCAGATCGGTGGTTATCTGATGATTGGGGGACAGTTCCTGCTGGCGTTCGCATATGTCTGCAATCAGCGGGCGCAAATCGCACGGGCGCGGCTCTAATTCAATTTTTCCCGCATCCAGACGCGCCATGGTCAACGTGCTTTCAATGAGTTTGGTCATGCGCAATACCGCGGCGCGGATTTTCTCCGCCCGCTGCACTACACGGTCGGGAGATAATTTTTCAGATTCGCGCGCCATGAATTGCGCCGCGCCGTCAATGATGGCCAGCGGCGTGCGGAATTCATGCGAGGCCATCGTGACAAACTGTTTGTGCAGGCTGTTTATTTCTTTTTCCATGCTCAGGGCGTGTTCCAGTTCACGCGCCTGCGCCTGCAAACGCGCCTCCTGTCCCTTGTAATGCGTGATGTCCGCATGCAGGATGATTTCCCGCCATCCTGGGTCCTTGCTCGGGTAATGCGCATTCAGCTGCCGTCGGGCAGGGCCAATTCCTTGGCGGGCGCATCTCCGCGCAGGGCCGAGAAATGTTCGCTGATAAATCGAATGCGCGCATCGTCGGACCGGTTTTTGTCCAGAAGCTCGACAAATATATCGTCCAGTGAGACGCCGGGGTTCATGATTTCCGCCACCTCCGGATACATGTCCAGCAGATGCCGGTTGACCAGTATGATCAGCTTGTTTTCGTCCACCAGGCACAGGCCTTCGGAAATGCCGCTGATGGCGGTGGCGAGGCGCGCCTCGCTTTTCTTGATATGCCGGGTTTGGGCGTCCACCATCTTTACCAGATGATCCCGGTGCTGCCGCAATTCCTCCTCCGCCTCAACCCGGGCGGTTATTTCGGTAATGGAACCGGCAACGCGTATGACCGCGCCGTTGCTGTCGCGGCGGTACGCTCCCTTGTTCTGAAACCACAGATAGTCCCCATTGCTGTTGCGCATCCGGAATCGGGACTCAAAGCCCGAACTGTCGCGGATATGGCTGGTTCCGGCCCGGGACCGGACAATCTCGCGGTCCTCGGGATGCACCGGCTGTAATAAACGCGACATGCGGGTGAGGGGTTCATGCTCGTCATAACCAAGAAGTTGCATCAAGCGCGGCGCAATGAACATTTCGCCGCTGCGCAGATCGACATCCCAGATTGCGGAGTCCGACCTGCGCACACAGAGATCAAATCTTTCCAGCGATTCCTGTAACTGGGCATTGGCGGAAATTTCCTCTGACTGGTCATGGACAGTGGCGACGAAGCCGTGCCGCCCCTTGCTCGAGAGCTCATTAACGATCAGACGCGCTGTGAAATTTTCGCCGTTCTTGCGCCTGCCCGTCATGCTTACGCCATTGGCCAGGCTGGCCAGATCGCGGGGTTTGAAACTTCTGAAATGGCGGAGCGAATAAAAAGCTTCCTTTTCGGACATCAATAATTTTATTGGCTTGCCCAGTATCTCATCCGTCTCATAGCCAAAGACCGTCTCTGCCGACAGGTTGAAGGATTCGATGACACCGCGCTCATCGAATGAAATGACCGGATCAATCGAGAACTGAAGCAGGGCCTTGGCGCGTTCTTCTTCCGTATGCAGACGTTGTTCAATCTCCAGCGCCTGTTGCGCCATGGCGGAGGCGCCGAGCGAAATGGGTTTCATCCGGGTGAACCAGAACCAGATCAGGACAGCAATGACGGACGCGAACATGGCCATGTCGAATTGCATCAGCGCATAAACCGCGCCCTGCTTCTGCATTTCCATCTCGTCGGCAAATTCCTTCACCATGGCGATAACTTTTCCGGAATTCTGCTGGACAAGACTTTCACCCCTGCCGCCCGCCTGCAAATAGGCGTGTGCATCTGCAATGAACTCCGTTACCAGCGCGTCCTCCCTGGAAAGCTGTTTCTGGTGCCCGGGAGAAATCAGGGGGTAAAAGGAAGCCAGGGGATAGATGGAACTGCTGACCTTCTGCCTTAGGGCCTGATGGTTGCGTTCCAGGGCGTCAGTGCCCTCCGACAATTTTGCATAGGCCATTCCGTTTGCGAGGGCGCCCGCGCCGTTCACTAATTCTGAATACTGGTTGGATTCCAGTGTGATATCGCGCGCCAGAAATGCTTCCTCTGCTACGAGATAGGAAATGGTGTGATATGTTCTGATCTGATTGAAATAATAAAACCCGCCTCCCACGCTGGTCAGTAAGATCAAACCAAGCGCGAGGGTGACCAGCCGGGCTATCCCCATCATTTCGGGCATAATATTTTTGTATGCGGTCAGTATAGTATCTCCGATTGAGTATAACTTATATACTCTCTCATAGAGATATTAATTTTCCTTTATCTATCCTATGGATAGTAGATATATCTATTTACAACCACTAATAGTATTTTAACTTTTATTTGAACTAATTGATTAGGAAAGGGGCGGTTCCGTAAATTTCAGGGTCTCCCCAGGGAGCGATATGGCGAAGATTGTATGTATTGCAGATGAGGCGGCCATCCGGGAGGATATTGCCGAAGCCCTGGAAATGGCCGGGCACGACGTGATCCAGGCGTGCGATGGTGTTCAGGGTCTGGCTGCGATTTTAAGAGAGCAGCCGGACCTGACAATTTCCGACATCGCCATGCCCGAGATGGATGGCCACCAGCTTCTGAGAGAAATACGGGAGAATCATCCATCGCATGCGGATATGCCCTTTGTGTTTCTGACCGCGCGCGCCAGCCGGGAAGATCAGATCACTGGGCGATCACTTGGGGCGGATGAATATTTGACCAAGCCGGTGGATTTCGAATTGATGCTGGCGGCGGTAAATTCCAGGTTGCGCCAGATAGAGGGAATGCACCAGCGGCAGTTTCTTATATTGCTCGCGCTATGCCAGGCCATGGCCATCATGACAGACGCAGCCAGTACGCAGAAATCACCTGCTGAAGTGATAGATTTTGAAAGCGTGCAGGCCCTCATAGACGCCCAGGGGCACTCGGTCCGCCAATTGTTAAGTCTCATCAGCAGGGATTTGCCCCATTGAAACATCAACCTAAACGTAGGGAAACGCCATGGCGAAGATAGTTTGCGTCGAGGACGAAGCAGATATCCGGGAGGATCTTGTAGAAACGCTTGAGCTGGCCGGATACACGGTCATCAGCGCTGAAAATGGCCAGGTGGGCCTGGAGATGATCGAGCGCGAAAAGCCCGATCTGGTCATCTCCGACATCACGATGCCGGTGCTGGATGGGCTTGGTCTGCTGGCGGCCGTCAGATCCGGGCATGAGGAACTGGCGGACATGCCCTTCATATTTCTCTCCGCGCTGGCGGACAGGAACGACATGATCCAGGGGCACGAACAGGGGGCCGATGAATATCTGACCAAGCCGGTGGATTTTGACCTGCTGCATGCAGTAGTGAAGGCGAAGCTGCAGCAGTCGGAGCGTGTCAGGAAGATGCGGGATCGCCAGCTATTGAAAATGTATGGCGCGCTTACCCGGACGCCGATTATCGAGGATGCGGCCATGGCGTCGACGCCGCCTGACGGAAAGCGTTTGAATATCATCAGCATTAGCAGTGACGATGCCGATCTGGCGGAAATTCACGAGGCCATTCAGGCGGCGGGACATGCGCTGTTCCAAATGCATAGCGGCACGGAGTTTTCGAATACACTCGACGATGTGTCGCCCGATCTGTTGATGATCACGTTTGAAACCCGGGATATACAGGCGCCAGCGCTGGTAAAACTTCTGCGTGAGGCGGGGGATTATGCCTTCCCGGTCATTCTGTTTCTGCCGCCATCAGCGCCGGAATTTCCAGGGGATGGCAAACTGCCCACCGTCGATGTTCAGATGCGTCTGCCGGCGGACATGGGGGCGCTGCTTCAGTATATCGCCGACCTCAGCCGTCACCTGCATGATTCGGTTGACCTGCTAGCGGCTGGTTAAGCCTCGGACCATTGCCGCAGCAGGGTTGAATAGATGTGCAAAAGGCTGTCAAATTCCAGGCGTTCCCGTCGCGCCGGTGGATCGCCTAGGGCAATTTTACCATTTTTGATTGAACCAGCCGGGTCTACCTGATCGCAGGTTGCTCCTGGCGGGCCGTATGAATTAATGGCTGCCGGCCAAAGACTATAGCCGTATAAGAGGCGGCTATGAACCCGCTGCCGCCCTTACCATTCTCCTTGCCATTCTGCCTGTTGCAGATCATTCCGTCGCTGGACGCGGGGGGGGCCGAGCGCGCCTGTCTGGATATCGCCGGTGCGGTGCGTTCCATGGGGGGGCGGGCAATTGTCGCCTCTGCCGGCGGGCGTCTGGCGGCGGAACTCGCGGAACTGGGCGGTGAGCTGGTCTATTTGCCCGCAGCCAGCAAGAACCCGCTGGTCATGCTGTATAATGTGTTCAGGCTGGCCTGTTTGATCCGGTCAAGGAAGGTCGATCTGATGCATGTGCGCTCGCGGGCGCCCGCGTGGAGCGCATGGGGCGCGGCATGCATGACCGGGACACCCTTTGTGACAACCTTTCATGGCCTCTATAGTGCCGGAAACGCGTTCAAACGATTTTATAATGGCGCTATGCTGAGCGGCGCGCGGGTCATAGCGGGATCGCATTTCATGGCCGGGCATATTCGTACAACCTATCATACGCCGCCGGAACATATTGCGGTTATTCCGCGCGGCATTGATGTAGCGAGCTTTGATCCGGGGGTTGTTTCACCCTGGAGCATCGAGGCGCTCCGCCAGCAGTGGCAGGTTCCCGATGGGGCCGAGATTGTGTTGCTGCCTGCCAGGCTGACACGCTGGAAAGGTCAGCTAATGTTTATCGAGGCGCTGGCAAAACTCAATCGTCCGGATGTGACAGGTGTTTTATGCGGTGACGCGCAGGGCAGGGACGACTATGTGCGGGAAATCCGGGAGGCGGCGCGAAAATGGGGCGTTTCTGCTCAATTACGCATCCCGGGCCATGTAGCCGATATGCCGGCCGCCTATGGCGCCGCCCGGATAGCGGTCTCCGCCTCTCTGGATGCCGAGGCGTTTGGCCGTGTCCCTGTGGAGGCCCTAACCATGGGATGCAGCATTATTGCCGCAGATCATGGCGGAGCGTCCGAAACCCTGCGGCCAGAGGGAGGCGGTTCGGAATTTGGCGCTTTGTTTCCCCCTGGCGATGTGGATGCCCTGGTCTCGGCATTGTCCCGTGCGCTGAAAGAGCCGCGCGGGGGAGGCCCGCAGAGGGCTGCCGCGGGCCGCGCCCATGTGCTGACGCACTATTCCACCGCCGCCATGTGCGCGCGGACACTGGCCCTCTATGGCGAAGTTCTGTCAGGAAAATGAAACGGATGCTGGTGATAAAGCTGGGAGCGCTTGGCGATTTCGTGCTGGCGCAGGGGCCGTTCAACGCCATCCGCATGCATCATCCCGGCGCGCATATTACTTTACTGACGACGCCGCCCTATGCCGCGATGGCCCAAGCGAGCAGCTATTTTGATGTGGTATGGACGCATGGCCGCCCGCCAAAGCGCGATCTGGCGGGCATGTGGCGGCTGATACGCAGCCTGCGCGGGGGGAGATTCGACCGTGTCTATGATCTCCAAACCTCGGACAGGTCAGGTTTCTACCGGAATTTTATTCGCCACGCCGAATGGTCGGGCATAGCGCCCGGATGCAGCCATCCCCACGCCAATCCTGAACGCAGCCGGATGCATACGGTAGACCGGCAGGCAGAACAATTGGCCATGGCGGGGATCCTGCAAGTGCCAGCCGCCGATCTGTCATGGCTTCAGGCCGATCTCACACGCTTTAATCTGCCCGCCGCCGCTTCCTATGTCTTGCTGGTTCCCGGCGGTTCCGCGCATCGCCCCGCCAAGCGCTGGCCGGTGCAGTTTTATGGGGAACTGGCGGCCCGGCTGCAGGGACGCGGGTTGCAGGTCCTCATGCTGGGGACAGGCGAAGAACACGCCCTTGCCGACGCGGTAGAGGTGCTGTGTCCGGCCGCCGTCAATTTTGTGGACCGCACCAGCTTTCCGGAGATTGTCGCCCTGGCCAGGGCGGCGGCGGGGGCGATTGGCAATGACACCGGCCCCATGCATCTGATAGCGGCGGCGGGATGCCCGTCGGTGGTGCTGTTTTCCGGGGCCAGTGATCCGGCGCTGTGCGCGCCGCAGGGCGCCAATGTAACAATCCTGCGCCGTGAACCATTGGCGGCCCTTGCGCCCGAGGAGGTGGCAAGCCATCTAAATTTGCGATAGAATGAAATTATGGCAAGTTTAACTTGCGCTTAATGTCCCGGTGAATATTGTCAAATCCCGGATTGTCATAAACAAGGGAGAATTTTACATCGTACGTCGACCCATGGCAGCGCAACCGTCCCGGGAGGGGCCTCGCGTAAACGAAGAAATAGATGTGCCGAATGTCAGGCTCATCGACGGGGAAGGTGCTCAGGTAGGAGTTGTCACCACACGCGCAGCAATTCAGGCCGCAATGGATGCGGGGCTGGATCTCGTGGAGGTCTCGCCTAATGTGGACCCCCCTGTGTGCAAGCTTCTGGATTATGGCCGGTTCAAATATCAGGCCCAGAAAAAAGCCAACGAAGCGCGCAAAAAACAGAAAATCGTCGAAATCAAGGAAATCAAGATGCGGCCCACCATCGACATCCATGATTATGGGGTGAAGATGAAGGCGGTGCAGCGCTTTTTTGAAGAAGGCGACAAGGTCAAGGTCACCATCCGCTTTCGCGGGCGTGAGCTGGCGCACCAGGAACTGGGCATGAAATTGCTGGACCGGGTGCAGGTGGACACCGCCGATGCCGCCAAGGTGGAGCAGTGGCCCAAAATGGAAGGCCGCCAGATGACCATGGTGATGGCGCCGAAATAGGCGCTGGACACTGCGCCCCGGCACTTTCGGGCTGAACCCGTTGGTTCGGCCTGAATGCATGGCCGCACGCTCATCCTCTGGAAACCGCTGCGCAGCCGCGCTTTTCTGCGGCTTGCCGCATGGCGCGGCTTGTGCGAGAGTTAATTGACAAGAATTCAAAACTGGACCATCGGGGAGCAACGCATGGCCTTGCCGCATAATCCTAATATTTTCGCCAATAATCCGCTCGACAGGGTCAGTTATAAACGCACCAACGCCGACTGGCTGGCCGGGCAGTTGCTGCACAAGGACAGCTTCATGCTGCCCATGTACAAGGAAAATATTTTCGTTCTGCCCCCGGCCAAGCCCGATGGCCCGCCCGAGGTGGGTTTCATGCGCCCCAATCTGTTCGCGGACGCCCTGGCGGGCGGGGCGACGGTTCTGTTTCTGGGCCTCGACAAAAAGGACCGCGCCTATTTTGCGATTGACCTGAGCGGGTCCGACGGCGATCCCAGCAAGAACGGGCCGCTGAAAGGCTATGGCGAGTTCAACGATCTGCGCGGGCTGGCCATGAGCATTGACGCCAACGACGCGGCCATTGCCGCCCAGGCCAAGGCGGTGCTGCGCTGGCACAGTACGCATAAATTCTGTTCCACCTGCGGCGCGCCTTCGGTGATCGCCGAGGGCGGCTATCGCCGCGATTGCCCAAAATGCAAGACCCAGCATTTCCCGCGCACGGACCCGGTGGTGATCATGCTGGCGACGCTGGGTGACAAGGCGCTGCTGGGCCGCCAGAAAATTTTTCCCAAGGGCATGTATTCCGCACTGGCCGGCTTTGTCGAACCGGGCGAATCCATTGAAGAGGCTGTGGCCCGCGAACTGTTTGAAGAAGCCGCCTGCCGCGTGTCCTCGGTCACTTACCGTTTCACCCAGCCCTGGCCCTATCCGATGTCGCTGATGATCGGCTGCACGGCGGTGGCTGACAGCGACGCGATCGAGGTGGACGGCATCGAGCTGGAAGAAGCCCGCTGGGTCAGCCGCGACGATCTGCGCGCGGCCATGGAAGGCAAGCCCGGCGGCATCATGATCCCGCCCTCCTTCGCCATCGCACACCAGCTCGTGCGTCATTTTGTTTATGGGTAGGGGTGTTAGCCTTAGCTGTTGAATAGTGAACTGTGCGAGCCAAGACGGGCAAGCCGGAGTGTATTCTCGTCCGGCTTGCGATAGATCAGCAGCAGGTCCGGCTTGACATGGCATTCCCTATATCCAAACCAATTGCCGGTTAAAGCATGGTCTCGATTGTGAATGGGCAAAACTTGATCCTGCAGCAGCGCGGTCAAGACATCAGACAAAAGCAGATCAATGTCCTTTGCGTGACGCGGCGAAGCCTTGGCGCGCCTGTAATCGCGTTTGAACGCTGATGCCCGTTCAATCGTCCGCATTCAGGTCCTTCATCAGGGCCTTTACGCTTTTGAATTTTTTCCCCTTGCCTGTTTCAAGTTCGCTAATGGCTTTGCGCGTGGCGGCGTTGGGCGCCTTTACCTCGAAAGGCAGGCGGCGCTCATCCGCCACCCGCATCATCAGCAGACGGATAGCGTCTGATACCGACAGGCCCATTGCCTCCAGCGCTTCGGCAGCGCGTTCCTTGGTCGCGGTGTCAATGCGCGCCCGCACATAGGTATCGGCGTTGGCCATGTGGGAAGTTCCTTTGAGGATGGTCTCTGATTGCAAAATGTAGTCCCATTATGACTACAAATCAAGCTACCGCGGCCTTCGACACAGACCCTGGCTCGGTTTGCGGCGGCCACGGGATACAGACTTAAAATATCGCTGGAGCCGTTACGGCGGCGGAGTGCGGCTTAGGGGGGATGGAAAAGGGTAGCGTCCCCATTCACCTTGCTCTCTCATATTTTGGGTCGTACAGTTACAAACCCTCAGACTAGCGTAACCATGGAGAGTGCATGAGCGGACGTTCCATAACCGTTGGAGTATTTGGGGTCATCTTCTTAATTGCTCTGATGCTTCTTGCAATTAAGTTTCCGAAGCCAACAGATTTTCAATACACCACATTTAGAATTGTTCTAGCTCTTGCGGCGGGGGGCATAGCTCCCTTGATTCCTGGACTTTTGGAAGTAGACGTCTACCAAATAGTCAAAGCTGGCGGCGCGCTCGGGGTGTTCACAATCGTGTACTTCTTCTCCCCTGCAAAGCTAATTGTCTCACAAAACCATGTTGATCTGCCAACACTAATGGGCGTGTGGAAAGATATCCGCGCACCAAACACCGACAATATCAATGTTGATATGGCCCACAAGGCGCTCAACGCAATTAGTCTGATCACCTGGTACTGGAAGAAAGCCTCACCAGCAGAAAAGCGCCTCATTATAAGTGATAGTTTTGGTCCATTCTAGCAGTGGTACAGTGTTCTAGAGCGGGATGATTTTATATTGAATCGAATAGGGATTCCCAAATCACTTGGTTTGTGATTCAAGATACTGGCTGGACAGGAGGCCCGTATTGATGGCGAAACCTTATTCTATTGATCTTCGTGAGCGAGTTGTTGCCGCGGT
>SHWM01000067.1 GCA_009693835.1 Alphaproteobacteria bacterium | reverse complement strand
GGCGAGCCGACGCGCCTGCGCATCCTGGCGCTGCTGGCCCAGGGTGAGCTGAGCGTTTCCGAATTGACGAAAATTCTGGGTCAAAGCCAGCCGCGGATCAGCCGGCACCTGAAACTGCTCTGCGATGCGGGTCTGGTCACGCGGCTGCCCGAGGGCACTTTTGTATTTTACCGTCTTGTGGAGGGAGGGCAACCGGGCGGCCTTGCCTGCGCCATTACCAGACTATTGCCGAAAACCGACGCGACATTGCTGTTGGATCATACGCGTCTGATCGAGGCGCGCCAGAAACGCGCCCGTCTGGCGGCGGAATATTTTTCAAAAAATGCCCCGAAATGGGACATGATACGCTCGCTGCATGTTTCGGAAGGGGCGGTCGAGGATGCTGTGCGGCAGATACTCGGGCAAGCCCCTGTCGCACATGCACTGGACCTGGGAACAGGAACCGGACGCACCCTGCTGCTGCTGCAGGGGATCGCTGAAAAGGCAACCGGAATTGACTTTAACCGCGAAATGCTGGCGATCGCGCGCGCCAATCTGGATGACGCCGGCCTGCATAATTTTCATGTAAGGCTGGCCGAGGTGCATAATCTTCCGCTTCCGGACTGTCATGCCGATCTGGTGACGATGCATCAGGTCTTGCATTATCTGGATAATCCGGCTGCGGCCATACGCGAGGCGGCGCGCGTGCTGCAAACAAATGGACGCTTACTGATCGTTGATTTTGCGCCTCATGGCATAGAAGCGTTGCGGGACGGCCACGCCCATCGCCGGCTTGGTTTTTCAGAACAGGAAGTGACGGCATGGTGTAAGGCGGCGGGCTTGCGGGTGGCCGAGGTAAGACATCTGCCACCCGTGACATCGCAGGGGCTGACCGTCTCAATATGGCTGGCGCGGCGTACCGGTCATTTGCCCGCAAACCGAAACAGAATGACGGCTTCTGAAGGAACTCCGGCATGACATCGTCAAAAGCTACATCGGCCGCCGCACGGATACTGGGGGGCGAAGCCATATTCCCGTCCGGTCTGCTACAGGCGTCGTTTGAATTCTTTCCTCCCAAAACGCCGGAAATGGAAGAAACCCTGTGGCGGTCCATTCACCGCCTGGCGCCCTTCCATCCGCAATTCGTGTCGGTGACGTATGGCGCCGGTGGCAGCACGCGGCAGCGCACGCACGATACGGTCAAGCGTATTCACGATGAAACGGCGCTGGTCCCGGCGGCGCATCTGACCTGTGTGGGCGCTACCCGCGACGAGGTGGATGAGGTGTTGCGTGATTACTGGAACGCGGGCATTCGCCATGTCGTGGCCCTGCGGGGCGACCCGGCGGAGGGACAGAGCAAATACACGCCGCATCCGGGCGGCTATGCATACGCTTCAGACCTGGTGGCGGGCATTCGCAGGATCGGTGATTTTGACATCAGCGTCGCCGCTTATCCGGAAGGGCATGTAGATTCCCCCGATCTGGCCGCGGATATGGATAATCTGAAGCGCAAGATCGACGCCGGCGCCACCCGGGCCATCACGCAATTCTTCTTTGATACGGACTGTTTTCTGCGTTTCCGGGACCGCGTGGCCAGGGCGGGGGTAACGATTCCGCTGATTCCTGGCATCATGCCGGTGACCAATTTCAATGGCGCGCGGCGCATGGCGCAAATGAACGGGGCCAGTGTGCCGGACTGGTTCGCCAGAATGTTCGAGGGGCTTGAGAACGAGGTTGAAACCCGAAAGCTGGTGGCCATCGTGGCGGCAGCCGAGCAATGCGTCCGCCTGCGCGCCAACGGCATAACGGATTTTCATTTTTATACGTTGAACCGCGCCGATCTGACTTATGCGCTCTGCCATATACTGGGATTGCGCGCGGTTGGCCAGGAAGGGAGTGAGGCCACATGATCGAAGTCGAAAACCCCCGCATCGTCAATCTGAAACAATCGCTGGAGAAGCGGATACTGGTCATTGATGGCGGGATGGGCACCATGATCCAGACCTATGGTCTGAGCGAGGCGGGTTTTCGGCGCGCGCGCTTTGCCGGGCATAATCATGATTTGCGTGGAAATGGCGATCTGCTGACCCTCACCCAGCCGCAGATCATTGCCGAAATTCATGGCCAGTATCTGGAGGCGGGGGCGGACATCCTGCTGACCAATACGTTCAGCTCAACGGTGGTGGCGCAGGCCGATTATGCGCTGACGGATATCGTGACAGAACTTAATTATGAGGCCGCACGGCTCGCCCGCAAGGTGGCGGATGAATTCAGCGCGCGCACTCCGGACAAAATGCGATGGGTCGCTGGCGCGCTGGGGCCCACCAATCGCACTGCCAGCATTTCGCCTGACGTCAATGATCCGGGCTTCCGCAATATCAGTTTTGATGAATTGCGTTCCGCCTATGGTCAGGCCACAGCCGCGCTGATCGATGGCGGCGCGGATTTCATTCTGATCGAAACGGTGTTTGACACGCTCAACTGTAAGGCCGCGATTTTTGCGGTTGAAGAAACTTTCGATGCGAAAGGCGTGCGCCTGCCCATCATGATTTCCGGCACGATCACTGATCTGTCCGGGCGCACCTTGACCGGACAGACGCCGGAAGCGTTCTGGTACTCGGTGCGCCATGCGCAACCCTTTGCAGTGGGTCTGAACTGCGCGCTGGGCGCGGAACAGATGCGCCCGCATATTGCGGAGCTGGCCAGGGTGGCCGACACGGCCATCAGCGCCTATCCCAATGCTGGCCTGCCCAATGGTTTTGGCGGCTATGATGAAACGCCTGAAACAACGGCTGCGCATGTGGGGGAATGGGCGCGTTCCGGCCTGATAAATTTGGCGGGCGGGTGTTGCGGCACGACGCCGGCGCATATCCGCGCCATCGCACAGGCGGTTGCGGATGTGGCGCCCAGAAAAATTCCGGCCCGTCCAAAAACCATGCGTCTTTCCGGGCTGGAACCTTTCATCTTCCCCATTGCATCGGACACGCAGCCAGAGTTCGCCAGATGATTTCTACCTTTGTAAATATCGGCGAACGGACCAATGTGACGGGATCGGCCAGGTTCAAGAAGCTGATTTTGGACGGCGATTACGAAGCGGCCCTTGCTGTTGCGCGCCAGCAGGTGGAAAGCGGCGCCCAGATTATCGATGTGAATATGGATGAGGGCCTGCTCGACAGTCAGGCTGCGATGGTCCGTTTCCTGCATCTGATTGCGTCAGAACCCGATATCAGCCGGGTTCCCGTGATGATTGATTCCTCCAAATGGCCGATCATCGAGGCTGGCCTCAAATGCGTGCAGGGCAAGGCCATCGTCAATTCCATCAGCATGAAAGAGGGCGAGGAAGCCTTTCTGCATCAGGCCAAACTGGTGCGGCGCTATGGCGCGGCCGTGGTGGTGATGGCGTTTGATGAACAGGGCCAGGCCGATACGGCGGAGCGCAAGTTTAAAATCTGCGCGCGATCCTATCGCCTTCTGACCGAGAAAATCAATTTCCCGCCAGAGGATATTATTTTCGATCCGAATATTTTCGCGGTGGCGACCGGGATCGAGGAACATAATAATTATGCGGTGGAGTTTTTTGATGCCGTGAGGCGCATCAAGGCCGAACTGCCTTTCTGCCGCACATCGGGCGGCGTTTCCAACGTGTCGTTTTCGTTTCGCGGCAACAATCCGGTGCGCGAGGCGATGCATGCGGTGTTTTTGTACCATGCGATCCGCGCTGGCCTGGATATGGGCATCGTCAATGCCGGACAGCTGATGGTGTATGAGGAAATTCCAAAGCCGCTGCTGGAGCGGGTCGAGGATGTTATTCTGAACCGCCGTCCGGACGCCACTGAAAGGCTTCTGGAAATAGCGGAAGAATTTCGTGCGGGCGGCGGCGCACAGCAGGAGGGCCCCGATCTTTCCTGGCGCGAGGCGGAGGTCGAAAAACGGCTGGAGCATGCGCTGGTCAAGGGGATTACCGAATTTATCTTGGAGGATACCGAGGCGGCGCGCCAGCAGGCCGCGAGGTCGCTGGATGTCATCGAAGGCCCGCTGATGCGGGGTATGAATGTCGTGGGCGACCTGTTCGGCGCCGGAAAAATGTTCCTGCCGCAGGTCGTGAAAAGCGCGCGGGTGATGAAGCAGGCCGTGGCGCATCTTCTGCCTTTTATGGAGCAGGAGCGTGCGGATTCAGGTGAGGCCGCCAAGGTCAACGGCAAGATCATCATGGCGACCGTGAAGGGCGATGTGCATGACATCGGCAAGAATATTGTCGGCGTGGTTTTGCAATGCAACAATTATGACGTGGTCGATCTTGGCGTCATGACGCCTGTGGACCGGATACTGGAGGCTGCGCGCCGGGAGAAGGCGGACATTATAGGTTTGTCGGGCCTGATTACGCCAAGCCTGGATGAAATGTGCACGGTCGCGGCTGAAATGGAGCGTCAGGGCTTCAGCATCCCGCTGCTGATCGGGGGCGCCACGACGAGTAAAATTCACACGGCGGTCAAGATTGCCCCCAACTACCTGAAGGGTCAGGTGGTTTATGTCGTGGATGCGTCCCGCGCCGTCTCCGTTGTCAGCGATCTTCTGAACGAGGATCTGCGCGCCGCCAATATTGAAGCGGTGCGTTTGGAATATTCCGATATTGCCAGCCGCCATGCCCGCGGCAGCGGCCGTGAGGGCCGCCGCGCCACGCTGCTGGAGGCGCGGGCGAACCGGCTCAAACTGACCTGGGCAGGCTATCAACCGCCTCGTCCGTCCTTTCTCGGGCTGAAAAATTTCGAAGATTACGATTTGGCGGACCTGGCGGCCTGTATTGACTGGTCGCCATTTTTTCAGTCATGGGAACTGACGGGAACCTACCCGGCGATCTTGCAGGACAAAAGGGTGGGCGAAGCCGCGCAAAATCTTTTTAAGGACGCGCAGGCGATGTTGAAAACCGTCATCATGGAAAGCTGGATCAAACCGCACGCGGTCATCGGCTTCTGGCCCGCCAACGCCATCGGCGATGATATTGAGCTGTATACAGATGATACCCGCCGGGAACGGCTTGCCATCATACATTGCCTGCGCCAGCAGATGCATCGCGGCGACGGAAAAGACAATTTCTGCCTGGCGGATTATGTGGCGCCAAAGGAAACCGGCATCGCCGACTATATTGGCGGCTTTGCCGTGACAGCAGGCCATGGCGTGGAGAAAATCGCCGCCCGGTTTCAGGTGGCCCATGATGATTATTCCTCCATCATGGTCAAGGCGCTGGCCGATCGCTTCGCCGAGGCCTTTGCCGAACATATGCACGCTCAGGTCCGCAGGGTTTACTGGGGGTATGCGCCGGAAGAGGCGCTGGATAATGCGGCACTGATCGCCGAGGCCTATCGCGGCATCCGTCCCGCGCCGGGCTATCCGGCCTGCCCGGACCATACCGAAAAACGGGCGCTGTTTGATCTGCTCAAGGCGGAGAAAAATGCGGGCATCGATCTGACCGAGAACTTTGCCATGATGCCGGCCGCGTCGGTCAGCGGCTATTATTTCAGCCATCCCGGCAGCCGCTATTTTGGCGTTGGCCGTATCGACAGGGATCAGGTCGAGGATTACGCGGCGCGCAAGGGCATGTCACTGCGCGAGGCCGAACGCTGGCTGGCCTCCAATCTTAATTACACGCCGGTAGCGGGGGGCGAAGCGGCGGAATAGGCGGCTGCCTGGCAGAGGTTAGCCACTTCGTTGCGGCAGGCCGGGCGTAGTTGCCGCGAGAGATATTTCCTTAATTCTTATTTAACCATAATCATGCCATTTATCTGACACCTTCTGCTCGCAGGGTCGCGCATGCTGAATACCAAACCATATCTTAAGACATCGGCTGCTAGCCTCTTTCAAAAGATCAATTGGGGAGGGAAAATTATGAACATTCCGCACCAGATCAAAAGCCTGATGCCGGTTACGCGCCGTGGAGACCCTACGGGCCATGTGCGGATGAGCGTTTCGGAGCGGCGTCAAAACAGGCGCGGCGAACTCTCGCTGGAAGCAAGCCTGAAAATCAACAACGAGACCTATTCGGCCGAAATTCTGGACATTTCGTCCGGTGGCGCGCGCCTGCGCTGTTCCGTCGTGCCCAGAAATGGCGCCAGCATAGCCATTAGTCTGGACGGGTTTGCGGACTTGCCTGCGGTGGTAATCCGGCGTCTGCCGACAGCCATCGCGGTTGAGTTCAGACTTCCGCCCCTGCAATATGCCGAATTTTCCGAGCGGCTCGACAGAATGTTAAAAGCACACGCCTGAATCCCATCAACTGTTCAACCAATTCATGTTGCGCTAATACTGTACTGGCCAGGCTCAAGGCCATGTTTGGATCGGACGGAATCGCCAATGGCGATCCCGTCCGATCCGTAAAGCATGGTCTATATGATCATTTAGAGCAATTCCTTTTTAGACTGAACCAGCTGGTTCAGTCTAAAAAGGAATTGCTCTAGCGGGCCAGAAGGGTTGCGCGATGTCTAATTGGGGAAAATTGTTCGGCGCTGCGGCGGGCCTTGCATTGGGCGGGCCCCTGGGGGTTTTGCTTGGCATGGTGGCGGGACATTTTGCTCTGGACCGGGAAGATAAATCCGGCGCGGCAAACCCGGTTGATACGCGCGGCGACACCAGCCGCATCGCGTTTACGATTGGCGTCATTGCACTGGGCGCCAAAATGGCCAAGGCCGACGGCTTTGTGTCGCGCGAAGAGGTCGACGCCTTCAAACAGGTTTTTGATGTTCCCCCCGATGAACTGGCCAATGTGGCGCGCATTTTCGATCTGGCCCGCAAGGATATGGCGGGATATGAGCAATATGCAAAACAGATTGCAGACATGTTCCGCGCGAAACCGCGCGTTCTTGAAGATCTTCTGGATGGGCTGTTTTTTATCGCCAAGGCGGACAGGGTATTCCATCCCAAGGAAGAAGCTTTCCTGCGCTCGGTCGCGGGCATTTTCGGCTTCAATGACGCTGATTGGGCGCGAATCCGTGCTGGGCATATCGGGGCGGACTCCGCCGACCCCTATGTCATCCTGGGCGTGGCGCACAGCGTGACCGATGCGGTTCTGAAACAGTCCTACCGCCGCCTGGTACGTGAAAATCATCCCGACCTGCTGATCGCGCAGGGCCTGCCGGAAGAATTTGTGATGGTCGCGAACGCTAAAATCGCCACCATCAATGACGCCTATGACAAGATTGCCAAACAGCGGGGCATCCACTAGAAGGCACCATGTCCTTACCGCACCTCGCTCTTATCCTTTTCATGACGCTGATCTGGGGTTTCAATTATGTCGCTGGCAAGGCGGGCGTGAATGAATTGCCTCCGATTCTGTTTACCGGCCTGCGGTTTTTTACGCTCAGCATCCTGCTTCTGCCCTTTCTAAAACTGCATCGCGGGCAGATGCGCCCCATATTCATCATTTCCCTGACCATGGGCGGCCTGCATTTCGCCATCTTCTATATGGGGCTGGCCGCGGCCCACGCCGTGTCAACGGTCGCCATCGCCAGCCAGTTGGGGGTGCCGTTTGTCACCATCATGTCTATCCTTTTCCTCAAGGAAGAGGTGCACTGGAAGCGCTGGGCGGGTATTGGCACCTCGTTTCTGGGCGTGATGATCATTGGTTTCGATCCCGCCGTCTTTCAGTATCTGAACGGGCTGGCGCTGGTAATTCTGGCGGCCTTTGTCGGGTCGATTGCCATGATCTACATGCGCCGCCTGAGTGGGGTGGGCGTGTTTGAGCTGCAGGCCTGGATCGCGCTGCTTAGCTGGCCGGTGCTGGCGCCGCTTTCCTTGCTGATGGAACAGGGCCAGATGAGCGCCATGACGCAGGCAAGCTGGGCCGCATGGGGCGGTGTGCTGTATACGGTGTTCGGCACCAGTCTGATCGGGCATGCCGGCATGTATTATCTTCTGCAGCGTTATCCGGTCACGCAAACAGCGCCGCTTACCTTGCTGTCGCCGGTATGGGGGGTGTTCTTCGGCGTAACAATGTTGGGGGATACGCTGACGCCGCGCATCATCATCGGCGGCGCCATGACCCTGATCGGGGTGGCGATTGTGTCCAGCCGGCAAAAGATCCTCGTCGACACGGGAGGGTAGCACATGCAGATCATTGCGCGCCCATCGCCTAATTTCAATGAACGCGCTGGCGGCGCGGTGGATATGCTGGTGCTGCATTATACCGGCATGATATCGCGCGAACATGCAATGGCGCGGCTGTGCGATCCGAAATCACAGGCCAGCGCACACTATCTGATCGACGAAGAAGGGCGTGTCTATCAGATGCTGGCGGAGGAGCGCCGCGCCTGGCATGCGGGCGTGTCCTGCTGGGCGGGTGAACGCGACGTCAACAGCTGCTCGATCGGGATAGAGCTGGTCAATCCGGGGCATGATCTGGATTACAGAAATTTTCCGCCGAGACAAATGGAGGCGCTGGCGCAGCTTTGTCTGAAAATTCTGTCGCGCCATCCCATTCCCGCCAGCCGGGTGCTGGGCCATTCGGATGTCGCGCCGGGGCGCAAACGTGACCCGGGCGAGAAGCTGGACTGGGCTTGGCTGGCCGGGCAGGGCGTGGGAATATGGCCTGGACAGACAGCCGCACCCGCCGCCGCCGCGCCGGACATACTCGAAGTACAAAAATGTCTGGCGCGGTTCGGTTATGACATTCCACAGACCGGCATTTACGGCACGCAGACCCGCGCCGTCATCACGGCGTTCCAGCGGCATTTCCGGCCGGGCCGGGTGGATGGCGTGGCCGATGCGCAAGGCCTGGCCATTCTGAAACTACTGCTTTCTTGACGCAGCAGTGCAGGGTGCTGATATATAAAGGGTCAGATGGCCGGATGGCCGCTTTCGCTTTGCGGGAGAGGAAAGTCCGGGCTCCACGAAAACGCGATGCCGGGTAATGCCCGGCGGGGGCGACCCCAGGGAAAGTGCCACAGAAAGCAAACCGCCATCTGTAAAGATGGTAAGGGTGAAAGGGTGCGGTAAGAGCGCACCGCGCGGCTGGTAACAGAAGCGGCACGGCAAACCCCATCGGGAGCAAGACCAAATAGGGATGGCGCCGCTTCGCGCGGCAGGCATGTTTCCGGGCCGCCATCCGGGTAGGTCGCGCGAGGCGTCTGGCGACAGGCGTCCCAGATGAATGGCCATCACCTGCTTTGGCAGGTACAGAACCCGGCTTACAGGCCGTCTGACAGTTAGGGGCAGAGGAGTTAGAACGTAAAGAGAACATATTGATTGTTAAGGGAAATTTAGGGAAAAACCTCAATTTCCCATCATTTTTCCATTGAAATCCATAAATTACCCATCTATACCCATAACTTCCCACATCGGGAAAATATGGGCGGGATATGCAAGGATTTTTATCCTATTCTCTGCATCGCGTAGATAAAAAGGGGCGGGTTTCGGTCCCTTCAAACTATCGCGCCTATCTCATGTCCAGGGAAATGACCTCCTTTGTGTGTTTTCCCTCTCTGCTGGGCCCCTGGCTGCAGGCGGTGACGCCCAAACAGATGCAGGCGTTCATGGGGCGCCAAAACCCGCTGGGCGCTTTTGGCGGTGAGGTAGAGGCCTATCCCACCCTGATCTGTTCCCAGGCAGTGGAGATGATCCCGGACAGTGATGGACGCATCGTCCTGCCTCCGGAATTACTGGCGCATGCGGCCATCGATGAGGACATCGCGTTTGTGGGGCAAGGCAGTTATTTCAGCCTGTGGTCCCCCCCTCTGTTTGAGGCGGAGAAAATAAAGCTGCGCGAACGCGCCATGGCGGAACGCGCGGACTGGGCGACGCATACCGGCGATGCAGCCGCCATGCCCAGGCGTGCGGATGCAGACCATGGCTAGAAAATCCAGACGCGGCGCCGCCGGCGATATAGACGCGCTGCATACCCCCGTGATGGCGAACGAGGTGCTGGAGGCCCTGGCCATTCAGGATGGCGGCGTTTATGTGGACGGCACGTTCGGCGCGGGGGGGTATAGCCGGATGATGTTGAGCGCAGTGCAGTGCTCCGTGGTGGCGTTTGACCGCGATCCATCGGTGGCGCCGCTGGCCGAGGCGCTGGCATCTGAATTTCAGGGCAGGCTGCGTATCATCAATGCCCGTTTCGGGGATATGGCGGAAATGCTGCCGAAGGCCGGGTTCGAGGCCGCAGATGGAGTGACGCTGGATTTGGGTGTCTCCTCCATGCAGCTTGACCAGGAAGATCGCGGCTTTTCTTTTCAGAAAGATGGCCCGCTGGATATGCGCATGGGATCTTCAGGCCCTACGGCGGCGGATGCGGTAAATAATCTATCGACGGACGAATTGGCCGCGGTTCTTTTTAGCTATGGAGAAGAGCGCCGTTCGCGCGCCATCGCCAGGGCGATTGTAGCCGCGCGTGTGGAGGCACCCGTCACCCGCACTTTACAGTTAGCCAGAATTGTTGCGGCGGCACTTGGCGGGGGTGCGGCGGCGGGCGGGCGGCATCCGGCGACACGCACCTTTCAGGCGCTGCGGATTTACGTGAACGACGAACTGCGTGAACTTGTACGCGGGCTTCAGGCGGCGGAGCAAATTCTGAAGCCTCTGGGCCGTCTGGCGGTCGTTTCCTTCCACAGTCTGGAGGATCGTTTGATAAAACAATTTTTCTCCGCGCGTTCCGGCATGCGTCCGGGCGCCTCACGACACCTGCCGCCAGATAACGCCATACAGCGCGCGCCCAGTTTCAAAATGTTATGGACTGGTGCGCGCAAACCGGATGCGGCGGAAATTGCGGCCAATCCGCGCGCCAGATCCGCACATCTGCGGGCGGTAGAACGCACCGCAGCCAGCGCCTGGCCCGCCAATGACGCGATCACGATGCAGGGGGCCATGCCAGCCTCCATCGCCATAGCCCTTGGGGGACTGGGGTGATGTGGCGCATCGTGACGCTTTTTGTGTTCATTTTGCTGTTTGGCGTCTCTGCCGGCCTGTATCATGTTAAATATTCAGTTGACCGCATGGAGCGGCAGGGGCTGAGCCTGAAGGCAAAGATTGCGGAAGAAAAGCAAGCCATTCGTATTCTTGAAGCGGAATGGAGCAGCCTGAACCGCCCTGGCAGATTACAAAAATTAAGCGAGCACTATCTGCAACTGGAACCGGTGCAGGTGTCGCAGGTGGCGAGTTTCACAACTATTCCCGAAAAGCCTGGTTCGCCGGAGGGAGGAAACGGCGCTGTGCTGGCCGGGGCGCCGCATGGCGGATCGTCCAGGTCCCAGGGCCAGACATTTGCCGCAACGCCTGCGGCGACACTGGTGGAAACACGATGATGGCAATGGCGCCGCACCGCAGACAAATTGTGCATGTGCCAAGTGACATGGTTGGGTCCGAGGGCCAACCATGGCTTTCAGGGCGTAATAATCGCGCCATCGATCTTGGCCGCAACAGACTGCTGATGGCGGGAGCCATTTTCGTGCTCGGCTTTTTCGCTATTGGTGTAAGGCTGGCCGAGCTGTCTCTGCCGTTTTTGCAGAAGCGGGATATCGCGCAGCTATCTGCAGGCGTCCTGGCGCCGGCCGAGCGCGCGGATATCGTGGATCGCAATGGAATTGTTATTGCAACGAATCTTAAAACTGCTTCACTTGAAGCGGATACTACAGAGGTGCCGGATCATGAATTCGCTATTCAAAGCCTTGCTGAAGAACTTCCAGCGTTTGATACAGAGCGCGCCAGAAAGCAGCTTGTCAGCGGCAAGCGCTATGTGGTGCTGCATAATGACCTCAGCCCGCGCCAGCAATACGCCATTAACGCACGGGGTATCCCAGGGCTTCGATTCTCCAATGACGAGCGCAGGATTTATCCCCAGGACAATCTCGCCGCCCATGCAGTCGGTTATGTTGATGTCGACAATCACGGCTTGTCAGGTATCGAGCACGCAATGGACGCACAACTCAGGCAGGGTGGGGCGCCGTTAAAATTAACGCTCGATCTGCGCGTCCAGCATGCGCTGCGCGACGAGATGATGCAGGCAGTCTCCCGGTTCAGCGCCATCGGCGCGGCGGGGCTTGTGATGGACGTCAATTCGGGTGAAGTGCTGGCGTTGGCGTCGCTGCCGGATTTTGATCCCAACGGCAAACAGCATAGCAAAGATGACGCTCAATTTAACCGCGTCACGCTGGGTACTTATGAAATGGGGTCCACCTTCAAGGTGCTTAATACCGCGATGGTTCTGGATTCAGGGGTTGCGGGTCTCAATGATTCTTTTGACGCGACGGAACCAATCCACATCTCGCGCTTCACCATTAATGATTTTCACGCCAAACGGCGCCCCCTGAGCGTTACGGAAATCTTTCTTTATTCCTCCAATATCGGTTCTGCGAAAATGGCGATGCAGATCGGCGGTAATGGCCAGAAAGAATTTCTGGGCAGGCTTGGTCTGATGCGGCGCCCGCACTTTGAATTGCGGGAATTGGGTGTTCCGATCTGGCCGAGCCCATGGGGCGATATCAGTACGATGACAATCGCCTATGGCCATGGAATAGCGGTCAGCCCCTTGCAACTGGGTGTCGCCGTGGCCAGCCTGATCAATGGCGGCCATCTGGTGCGCCCCACCCTGATCGGCCGTGATGCGGACGAAAAGTTCGAGCCGGGTCCGCGGGTGGTTTCGGAAAAGACCAGCACGCAGATGCGCTATCTGATGCGCATGGTGGTAAGCTCTCCCGAAGCTACGGGAAAGCAGGCGGACGTGCCGGGTTACGAAGTAGCGGGCAAAACCGGCACGGCGGATAAGGAACAGTCGGGACACTACCGGAAGGACTCCCGGATTTCATCATTCGTTGCGGTGTTTCCGGCGTCAAGGCCGCGCTATCTTGTATTTGTGATGCTGGACGAACCCAAGGGCATCAAGGAGACCTTTAATTTTGCGACAGCCGGCTGGACAGCCGCGCCTACGGCGGGTTCCGTCATACGCCGCATTGCTCCCATGCTGGGCGTCCCGCCAATTCCCGTACCCGAAGACGGGCCCAAACTCGCATCGTTTGGGGGCGCGAACTAGATCATGCGGCTGGTTGATCTTATAGGCTCAGCCCTAGAAGGCGCACCAGACCCGGCGCTGGAGATCACGGGGCTTACGTCGGACAGCCGCGCGGTGAAGCAGGGATTTCTGTTCGCCGCCCTGCCCGGCGTGCACCAGGATGGCGCTCATTATATCAAGGACGCTCTGGAGCGGGGTGCCGCCGTAATACTGGCCACGCCAGCCATCGCCGCCAAATGTGCGCGGGAGGGTCACGGCGCCGGTGCAAAATTGCTGACGGACATCAACCCGCGCCGGCAATTTGCCAGCCTGACGGCACGCTATTATGGCGCCCAGCCGGAAACAATTATTGCGGTTACCGGGACCAACGGAAAAACCTCGGTTGCCGATTTTTGCCGCCAGATCTGGACCCGGCTGGCGCGCCGCGCCGCCAGCATCGGTACGTTGGGTATCCAGGGCGCAGGCGCTGACGAGACGCAGGGCGGGGCAGGGCACGTGCACACCACACCGCCGCCGGAGATTTTATATCCCGCACTGGCGCGTCTGAACGAGGCTGGCGTTACGCATGTGGCGATCGAGGCTTCCAGTCACGGACTGGCGCAATATCGTCTGGATGGGGTTCGCCTCGCCGCGGCGGCGCTGACGAATATCACCCGCGACCATATGGACTATCATGACAATCTGGCGGGCTATGTGTACGCCAAGCTGCGCCTGTTTGGTGAAGTGCTGCCTCCCGGCGGGGTCGCGGTGCTCAACCGGGAAGACGCCAGCTATAGCGAGGCGGAGGCGCTGAGCTGGGCGCGCGGACACCGGATCATTTCCGTGGGGGGCCGTTATGGCGATCTGCGCATTGTCCACACAGAACCCCATGCGCGCGGCCAGCGCCTGCGCATAGCCTATGAAATGCGGGAATGGGAGGTCGAGCTTCCTTTGCTGGGCCGGTTTCAGGCCTTGAATGCGCTAACCGCCGTTGGGCTGGTGATCGGGTGCGGTGAAGACCCGGATGATGTTTTTGGCGCATTGCCGGAACTGCATGGCGCGCCGGGGCGTCTGGAAGTTGCGGGTGAAACGCCGGACGGGGCCAGCATTCTGGTTGACTACGCCCATACGCCGGAAGCCTTGCGGACGGTTCTGGAGGCGCTGCGTCCATTTTGCAAGGGCAGGCTGCATCTGTTGTTTGGCTGTGGCGGGGACCGGGATCGCGGCAAGCGGCCGCTGATGGGCGCAGTGGCGCGTGAACTGGCCGATCTGGTGGTAATCACGGATGATAATCCCCGCTCGGAAGAGCCTGCTGCGATCCGTGCAGCCATCCTGGCGGCCTGTTCAGGCGCAACCGAAATTGCCGACCGCGCCCGCGCCATTCGTTTTGCAGTGGCGAATCTTTTACCCGGCGATATGCTGGTGGTCGCGGGTAAGGGCCATGAGTCAGGACAGGAGATTGCGGGCGTAATCACTCCGTTTGACGACCGCCAGGAAGTCGTCCGCGCGATTGGGGAATCAGTGCGACAGGAAGACCGTCATGACGGCGGTTAGGCGCGTGTCCGAGCCGTTATGGACAGCGGCGTCTGCAGCCGGGGCGGCCGCCGGGCGCAGCATCGGCGGCTGGAACGCCTATGGCGTTTCCATTGACAGCCGGAATATTGCCGAAGGCGATCTTTTTATTGCTTTGCGCGGACCCTCCAATGATGGGCATCGCTTTGTTGCCGATGCGCTGGGCCGCGGCGCGGCAGCCGCCCTGGTGGATCATGTGCCCGAAGGTGTGCCTGCGGACGCGCCTCTATTGCTGGTCAAGGATACGCAGGCAGGGCTTGAAGCGTTGGGCATGGCTGCGCGCGCCCGCACCGGCGCCAGGATTATAGCTGTTAC
>SHWM01000066.1 GCA_009693835.1 Alphaproteobacteria bacterium | reverse complement strand
AGATGTGCGCTCAATCTCTACAGCCCCAGCACAGCCTTGGCGATGATATTGCGCTGGATCTCGTTGCTGCCGCCATAGATCGAGGCGGCCCGGCCAAACAGCATGTTGGAGACGATGCCTTTGCGTCCCGCCGGACCGATGCCGCCGAGATTGCCGCCGTGCGGCAGATCGAATGGCGCGGCATAGGCACCCAGCGCCGCCACGGACAATTCGGCAATGGCCTGCTGAATTTCGGTGCCTTTCACTTTCAGAATGGACGCCTCGGGACCGGTCGCCTCCCCCTGGGTGGCCGCGACGGCAACCCGCAAATCCGTGTGCGAGAGCGCCATGAGGTCTGTTTCTATGGCCGCCAGATGGCGCCGGAAATCCGGATTTTGCAGCAGCGGTCCACCCATATCATCCGTCAGACGTCCCGCCAGTTCGCGCAGGCGTTCCAGACCGGCCATGCAGCGGGACACACCGGCAATGCCGGTGCGTTCATTGCCCAGCAGATATTTGGCATAGGTCCAGCCCATATTGGGCTGGCCGACCAGATTTTCCTTTGGCACACGGACATCGGTGAAGAACACCTCGTTCAGGCTGTGCTTGCCATTGATCGATATTATGGGCCTGACCTCAAGACCCGGGCTTTCCATATCGATCAGCAGAAAACTGATGCCTTCCTGCGCCTTGGCGGCGGGGTCGGTGCGCACGAGAGCGAAAATCCAGTCAGCGTCCTGGGCGTTGCTGGTCCAGATTTTCTGCCCGTTGACCAGATAATGATCCCCCTTGTCCTCGGCCCGGGTTTTCAGCGTGGCAAGATCGGACCCCGCCCCCGGCTCGGAATAGCCCTGACACCAGAATTCGTCCCCTGACAGGATTTTGGGCAGGAAGCGCTGTTTCTGTGCCGGGCTGCCATATTGCATCAGCACGGGCGCCAGCATGGTGAGGCCAAAGGCAGAAAGCGCCGGGGCCGAGGCCAGGGTCATTTCGGCGTCAAAGATGAAACGCTGCATCACGCTCCAGCCCGGGCCGCCATATTCCGCAGGCCATTTGGGCGCCGACCAGCCTTTTGCAAAAAGTTTTTTGTGCCATGGCACAACGATGCCACGGGGCGGAAAGGAGCTTTCACTGGTCAGCGCAACCAGCTCCGGTGTGAGATGCTCCCGCAAAAACGCGCGAACTTCCTCACGAAATGCGATTTCTTCAGGGCTGAATGACAGGTCCATGGCGGCGATCCGTAGTTAATAAAATCCTATAGTGCCCCAATTCCCGTCCTTTCACCAAACACTTGAATTACCTATATATGCGGGCGGAGATCATGAATCCTTAATGCAATTTCGCTAGACTGATTTCTTTCTCGTGTGGAGCTGGCCATGTCCAAACAACTATTACATCTGGTCTTCGGGGGCCGCCTTATTGACCCCCAAAGCGTGGAATTCAAAAACACCAAGGATCTCGATATTGTCGGGATTTTTCCGGATTATGATTCTGCCCTGAAGGCCTGGAAGGCGGCGGCCCAGCGCACAGTGGATGATGCGCATATGCGATATTTCATCGTGCATATGCACCGGATGATGGACCCCCATATGGGCAAGGACATCCATCAGGCAGCGGAGTAGCGGCTACCCGGTTTTGCCAGCAGGCTGGTGATGCCGACGACAACGTCAATATCCGTTCCATTGCTGGACAGCGGGGCCATGCAGACCTCGGAGCCCTTGAAGTCTTTCCCCGGAAACGCGGTGGCCGACGAATAAGTCCGGACAGGTTTTCGTGTTTCAAGAACACGCTGCAACGCCTGAAATGTACGCTCGGCGAAAAGATGATGGGTTAATTCGGACAGGTGTTGTCCGACCTGTTCAAAATTACCTAAAATTTCAACCATGGTGGTTCCAAGCAGCCGGAGACGAAAATCCCGTTCGCTGACAAGCACCCCGTTTGCGGCGGGTAGGGGCTCTATGACGTCGAACATATGCAGCCAGGGCAGCAGGTGCGCGATTTCTCGCGGGGCGATGTCCTTTCGGGCAGGAAAAGGCCGCGCGCCGCGTTTGGCCTCCCAATATTCGAGAAGCTCCATCGCGGCCTGACTGACGAATTTCAAATCTGGATCTATGATGAATTCAGTTTCGTCCTCAGGCGGCATAATGGTCCTGCCGTGATGGCCTGTAAGTTTTGGTGCTTATCGAACAAGGAAACATACATGAGAATACTGATTCATTTCTGCCATCTTAATCCAGTGTAATGAAATACAAATTCACAAGTCACTAAAATATATTCTTCCAATGTAATTCCAGTGGGCGAGATCCTGGCTTCTACCGCATTCACCCAACCTGCTTGCGGCATCCTTGTTCAGCCGCTATAACCCAACGCTCGCAGTCTTCTCCTGCGCTCTAAGCCGCAATGGGGGGAATGGCGGAGTGTAGCTCAGCCTGGTAGAGCACTACGTTCGGGACGTAGGGGCCGGAGGTTCAATTCCTCTCACTCCGACCAGCCTTCGCACTACGTGCTTCGGCTCGGCGAGCCATACGTATATTAGGCTTCTGGCCTAATGGGCGCGGTTGACGCAGAAATCGACGATGCCCGAAAGGCAGGATTTTTCAGGCGAATCCGGGAATATGGCCAGGGCGTCACGCGCGATGTCGCCATAATGGCGGGCGCGCTCTATAGTGTCGCTCAGGGCGCCGTGGCGGTTCATCAGTTGCACGGCCGTCGCCAGATCATCGTCATTTTGCTGCCTGTCTTCCATGACCCTGCGCCAGAAAGCCCGTTCGGCGTCATTACCCCGGCGGAAGGACAACACCACGGGCAGGGTGATTTTGCCTTCCCGGAAATCGTCCCCGACTGTCTTGCCAAAGCTCGCCTGCCGGGCCGAATAATCCAGCGCGTCATCCACCAGCTGAAACGCGATTCCCAGATTTTTCCCATAGGATTCAAGTGCCTCTTCCTCCTCGGCTGGCCGGGCCGCAATGACGGCGGAGGTCTGGCAGGCGGCGGCGAACAAAGTCGCGGTTTTGGCGGTAATGATCCGTAAATAAGTATCTTCGGTTGTGGTGATGTCGTTGGACCGCTCCAGTTGCAGCACCTCACCCTCCACGATCACTCCAGCGGCATTGGACAATATTTTCAGAATGCGCAGCGAGCCGATCTCGACCATGAGTTGAAACGCACGGCTGAGCAGGAAATCACCGACCAGAACGCTGGCCTGGTTGCCCCAAATGGCGTTTGCGGTGGAAAGCCCCCGGCGCAGACCGCTCTCATCCACCACATCATCATGCAGCAATGTCGCCGTATGCAGAAACTCCACGCTCGCCGCCAGCCGCACATTGTCCTCGCCCCGATAGCCGCACATGCGAATCGCCGCCAGGGTCAGCATCGGGCGCAACCGCTTGCCGCCAGATTTGATCAGATGCCCGGCAAGGTCCGGGATCATCTGTACGTGGCTTTGCATGCGGTTCAGGATGAATTCATTGGTCCTGGTCATTTCGTCGGCGACCAGATCCCTGAGTGCGATGAGGGCCCTGTCGCCGCCCGCGTCTTCACTGCCGAATGGAACTACAACACCCAAATAACTTCTCCTGATCCTAGAGCAATTCCCACCAGGATTGACCCAGATGGTTCAATTTTGGCGGGTAAAATTGCTCTATGTTCAATGTGCTAGAGCAGCTTTATCCAGTTAATCAGGCGGCTTCGCTGCCCCAATTAAGTGAATGCTGCTCTAGGCGGCCGGAATTTGCGCAGTCTAGCAGAATTCATCAGGGCATAGAAGATGTTGCAAAATAAGGATAGGGTGCTGAATTACATGGTGCCGGACTAAAATTGTGACAGACCCATCCGAAGGCGAAATAACCGATGATGCGATACTGGGCGGGCGGTTGCAGCTTTTGCAGCCGGCGGCTGGCCATCGTGCGGGAATAGATGCGGTCCTTCTGGCGGCGGCTGTTGCAGCCCGTTCCGGCGAATTGACCCTGGAAGGCGGGGCGGGTGTGGGAACGGCGGGTCTCTGCCTCGCGCGCCGGACCCCTGGGGTGAGCGTGGATATGCTGGAAATCGACCCCGTTCTGGCGGATCTGGCAAGACAAAATGCCCAAAGAAACAGTCTTGCAGACGCCGTGGAGGTGTATTGCGGGTCGATCGCCGCCCCCCCCTACCGGATTACCGCAAACAGCTACCATCATGTGTTCATGAACCCGCCGTTTCAGGAGGTGGGGGCGGGCAGCCCTTCGCCCCATCCGGGCAAGGCCTCTGCGTATCAGGAAAGCGCGCTTGGCCTGCGCGACTGGATCAGGTTCGCCACGGCGATGGCCAGGCCGGGCGGGTGCATCACACTGATCCATCGGGCCGACCGGCTGGACGATGTGCTGGCGGCATTAAAGGGCCGGGCCGGGGGCTGTGAGCTGTTTTCGCTGTGGCCCGGCAATGGCAAGCCCACCAAACGCGTCATTGTACGCGCCTATAAGGGAAATGACGGCCCGCTGGTCCTGCTGCCCGGGCTGGTGCTGCACGAATCGGGGGCGAAATACACGCAGGCCGCAGAACAGGTTCTGCGCCATGCGGGCGCACTTGATTTTACGGGCAATCAAAAATAGCAACGGCGCACAGTTTGCTCTAGTTTGCGCGGCGACAGCCGACCACATGAACCCGGAACCTCCATGCCCCCAGCGCCCGATAAACCGGCCCTTTCCTTTCAGGAAATCATCTTCACCCTGCAGCGTTATTGGAGCGAGCAGGGCTGCGTCATCCTGCAGCCCTATGACATGGAGGTGGGCGCGGGCACCTCGCATCCCGCAACGACCCTGCGCGCGCTGGGGCCGCAGCCATGGAGGGCCGCCTATGTGCAGCCTTCGCGGCGGCCCACAGACGGGCGCTATGGCGAAAACCCCAACCGCTTGCAGCATTATTATCAGTTTCAGGTCATTCTGAAACCTTCCCCGCTGGAAATTCAGGAACTGTATCTGAACAGCCTGTACGCCATCGGCATTGATCCGGCGCTGCATGACATCCGCTTTGTGGAGGACGACTGGGAAAACCCGACTTTGGGCGCGTGGGGGCTGGGCTGGGAAGTGTGGTGCGACGGAATGGAAGTCAGCCAGTTCACCTATTTTCAGCAGGTCGGCGGCTATGATTGCCAGCCAGTGTCGGGCGAGCTGACCTATGGGCTGGAGCGTCTGGCGCAATATGTTCAGGGGAAAGACAGTGTCTATGAGCTGGATTTCAACAGCCATGGCGTCAAATATGGCGATGTGTTCCTGCAGGCCGAGAAGGAATTTTCTGCCTATAATTTCGAATATGCCGACATTGAAATTCTGCTGCGCCATTTTGCGGACGCAGAAAAAGAATGCGCCGCGCTGCTGGCGCGCAACCTGACCCTGCCCGCCTATGACCAGATGCTGAAAACCAGCCATCTGTTCAACCTGCTGAATGCGCGCGGCGTGGTCAGCGTCCCCGAACGCGCCGCCTATATTGGCCGTGTGCGCGCCCTGTCCAGGGGCTGCGCCGGGTCCTGGCTGAAAAGCCAGGGCGTGGCGGTGGGGGTGTCCACCGAAACCTTGTCGAAGGTGGGGGAGTAAGGTGGCGGAGCTGTTACTCGAACTGTTTTCCGAAGAAATTCCCGCCCGCATGCAGGCGCGCGCGGCGCAGGATTTGCAACGCCTGATCTCGGAAGGCCTAAAGGGGGTGGGACTGGCGTTCGACACCATACATAGTTATGTGACGCCGCGCCGGTTGTGTCTGCATGCCACCGGCCTGCCGCTGACCCAGCCCGACCGGGAAGAGGAACGCAAAGGCCCGCGCACCGATGCGGCGGAAAAGGCTGTGCAGGGGTTTCTCACCTCCACCGGACTGCGGCTTGAGCAGTTACAGAAACGCGCAACCGGCAAGGCCGAATTTTACTTCGCCGTCACCGCCAGCAAGGGGCAGCCTGCGCAGGCTGTCATTGCGGGCATTATTGAAAAAACCGTGCGCGAATTTCCCTGGCCCAAAAGCATGCGCTGGGGCGCAGGAACCCTGCGCTGGGTGCGGCCGCTGCATTCGATTTTATGCTGCTTTGATGGAAAGCCTCTGGCTTTTGAAATTGATGGCGTGAAAGCAGGCGACGCCACACGCGGGCATCGCTTCATGGCGCAGGATATTATCCGTGTACGGGATTTTTCTGAGTACAAGGCTGCACTGGAAAAAGCCTTTGTCCTGCTGGACCCGGGGGCACGCAAGGCGCGCATACTGCAACAGGCCACAGCTCTGGCGGCGGCGGAAGGGCTGGAACTGATTACAGATGATGCGCTGCTGGATGAGGTGGCGGGGCTGAACGAATGGCCAACCGCATTGCTGGGAAAGTTTGACGAGGCTTTCCTGGAGGTGCCGCCGGAGGTTCTGCGCACCACCATGCGCACCCATCAGAAATATTTTTCATTGCGCGATGCCACGTCTGGAAAATTTGCGCCCCGCTTCATTGTGGTGGCCAATCTGCTGGCGGCGGATGGTGGCAAAATGATCATCGAGGGCAATCAGCGGGTGCTGGCGGCGCGCCTTTCGGACGCCAAATTCTTCTGGGATCAGGACCGCAAACAAACACTCGAAAGCCGTCTGGATGGCCTGAAGGGCATGGTGTTTCACGCCAGACTTGGCAGTGTGTATGACAAGGTGTTGCGCAATATGGGGCTGGCAGAGGCATTGGCGGCGCTTATTCCGGGAACGGATAAAAAGCTGGCGGCGCGCGCGGCGCGGCTTGCCAAATGTGATCTCACGACGCAGATGGTGGGCGAATTTCCCGAACTGCAGGGCATTATGGGACGCTATTATGCGCTGGCCGATGGGGAACGGGCGGAGGTTGCGGACGCCATTCGTGATCATTATTCGCCAGCCGGCCCGTCGGACGCCTGTCCTGCTGCGCCAATTCCGATTGCTGTGGCGATGGTCGACAAGATGGATACGCTGATTAGCTTCTGGCAGATCAATGAAAAACCCACGGGATCGAAAGACCCCTATGCGCTTCGCCGCGCGGCGCTGGGCGTTATCCGGATCATCCTGGAAAATGGACTGCGTCTGAACCTGACGCCGCTGTTTGGCGATCAGGCCGCCGACCTTCTCGCTTTCTTTGCGGATCGTTTGAAAGTGCATCTGCGCGAACGCCGGGGCATGCGGCATGATCTGATCGATGCGGTGTTTGCGCTGGGCGGGCAGGATGATTTGGTGCTGCTGGTGAAGCGGGCCGAGGCGCTGAATGAATTTGTGGGCGCCGAGGATGGGGCCATTCTGCTGGCGGCGTATCGCCGGGCGGTGAATATTCTGCGCATCGAGGAAAAGCGCGATAACCGGTCCTATGACCATCAGGCGGACCCCGCGCGTTTCCGGCAGGAGGAGGAACACGCGCTGTTTGACGCGATTGCCGAGGTGGCGGCCGAGGCGGAGGCCGCGGCGGAGCGCGAGGATTTCACCGCCGCCATGAGCGCGATGACACGGCTGCGGGGGCCGGTGGATGCGTTTTTTGATAAGGTAACGGTGAATGCTGATGACGCGGAATTGCGTGTTAACCGGCTGCTGCTATTATCCCGGATACGCGCGGCGCTGGAAACGGTTGCGGATTTCTCAAAGATCGAAGGATAGGCGATGTCCGTGAAAACCGGTACGGCGGCGAAATGGGTCTATGCCTTTGGCGCGGGCAAGGCGGAGGGCGCGGCGCGGCTGCGCAATCTGCTCGGCGGCAAGGGCGCCAATCTGGCGGAAATGAGCAGTCTTGGCCTGCCCGTGCCGCCGGGCTTCACCCTGACGACGGAAGTGTGCACCGCCTTTTACACCAATCAGAAAAATTATCCCGATGGGCTGGAGGCCCAGGTTCTGTCCGCGCTCGCGCAGATCGAGGCCCAGGCCGGGCGCCGTTTTGGCGCGCCCGGCAGCCCGTTGCTGCTGTCCATCCGCTCGGGCGCGCGCGCCTCGATGCCGGGCATGATGGATACGGTGCTCAATCTTGGGCTGAATGACGCGACCACCGCCGGGCTGGCCGTGGAATCGGGGGATGCGCGCTTTGCCTATGACAGCTATCGCCGTTTCATCCAGATGTATTGCGACGTGGTGCTGGGGGTGGAGCATTATCTGTTCGAGGACGCGCTGGACGAGCATAAAAGCGGTCTGGGCGTCACTCAGGACACCGATCTGGGGCCGGAAGACTGGCAGGAGATTGTCGAAACCTACAAGGAAATCGTCGAGCGCGAACTGGGTGAACCGTTTCCCCAGGACGTGCATGCGCAGCTCTGGGGCGCGATTGGCGCGGTGTTCGGTTCCTGGGATTCGGCGCGCGCCATCACCTATCGCCGGATCCACAGTATTCCAGATGATTGGGGAACGGCCGTCAATGTCCAGGCCATGGTGTTCGGTAATATGGGCGAGGATAGCGCCACCGGCGTGGCGTTCACCCGCAACCCGTCCACCGGTGAAAACGAATTTTATGGCGAATATCTGATCAATGCGCAGGGCGAGGATGTGGTGGCGGGTATCCGGACGCCACAATATCTGACGCGCGCCGCGCGTGAACGCGCCGCCGACGCCAAGCCCTCGCTCGAAGAAACCATGCCCGGCGTGTTTGCGGAGCTGAACGCTATCTATCATCGGCTGGAAGCGCATTACCGCGATATGCAGGATATCGAATTCACGGTGGAAAAGGGCAAGCTGTGGATGCTGCAAACCCGGGCGGGCAAGCGCACCACCAAGGCAGCGCTGAGAATCGCCGTGGATATGGCGCGCGAAGGGCTAATTGACCATGCCGAGGCGGTGGGGCGCATTGACCCCGCATCACTCGATCAGTTGCTGCACCCCAGCCTCGACCCCGATGCGCCGCGCAAGGTGCTGACCCGAGGGCTGCCCGCATCGCCGGGGGCGGCCACGGGTGAGGTCGTGTTTACCCCGGAAAAGGCAGAGCAACGGGCTGCGCTCGGCCAGTCTGTGATCCTTGTACGGATGGAAACCAGCCCGGAGGACATTCATGGCATGCATGTGGCGGCGGGTATCCTGACCAGCCGCGGCGGCATGACCAGCCATGCGGCGGTGGTGGCGCGCGGCATGGGGCGGCCCTGTGTATCGGGCGCCGGCGCGGTGCGCATCGATTACAAGTCGGGCTTTTTTAGGGTGGGTGACGAAACTGTCCGTGAAGGCGACATGATCACGCTGGATGGCGGCAATGGGGACGTTATCCTGGGCGTGGTGCCTACCGTGCAGCCAGAAATGAGCGGTGATTTTGGCGAAGTGATGGGCTGGGCTGATAAAGTGCGGCGGCTGAAGGTGCGCGCCAATGCGGAAACGCCAGAAGATGCGCGCACCGCGCGGCGCTTTGGCGCGGAAGGTATCGGGCTGTGCCGCACGGAGCATATGTTTTTTAACGCTGACCGGATCATTGCCGTGCGGGAGATGATACTGGCGTCGGATGAGGCCGGACGGCGCGCGGCGCTGGCCAAAATCCTGCCGATGCAGCGCAATGATTTTACCGAACTGTTTGAAATCATGGCGGGCCTGCCGGTAACGATCCGTCTGCTGGATCCGCCGCTGCATGAATTTCTGCCCAACAGCGAGATTGAATTCGCACAGGTGGCGGCGGCGCTGAAATGCGATGTGGACAGGGTACATGCCCGCGCGCAGGAGCTTGAGGAAAGCAATCCCATGCTGGGGCATCGCGGTGCCCGGCTTGGCATTTCCTATCCGGAAATCTATGAGATGCAGGCACGTGCGATATTCGAAGCGGCGATCGCTGCGGGAAAATTATCCGGCTCACCGGTGCATCCCGAAATCATGGTGCCCCTGATCGCCACGCGCAAGGAACTGTCGCTGCTGAAGGAGCGGATTGTGGCTACGGCAGAGCAGGTCGAGAAGGAAAACGGCGCGAAGCTGACCTATCAGATCGGCACGATGATCGAGCTGCCGCGCGCCGCCCTGCGTGCTGGTGAAATTGCCCTGGAAGCCGAATTTTTCAGCTTCGGCACCAATGATCTGACCCAGACCACCTATGGCATCAGCCGCGATGATTCCGGCGGTTTCCTGAAGGATTATCTGAAAGCGGGAATTTTTATGGAGGACCCCTTTGTCAGCCTCGATCAGGAAGGGGTTGGCGAATTGGTCCGTATCGCCGCGCAACGCGGCCGGGAGACGCGGCCGGACCTGAAACTCGGCATTTGCGGCGAACATGGCGGTGATCCGGAATCGGTGCGGTTTTGCCACGACATCGGCCTGGATTACGTCTCCTGCTCGCCCTTTCGGGTGCCTATCGCCCGGCTGGCGGCGGCGCATGCCGCACTGGCGCAGCACAGAGACAATGACTAGGCCGTGAATTGGTAACGCGGGAAATACCTAGCCTGGCCGCATTGTGCACGGGCGGAAAAGCCGAGATGGCGCGGGCGCTGGCGGTGGTGGAACAATACAGGGAGGATCCCGCAGTTATCGCGCTGCTGGATGCGGCGTGGCAGGCGGCGCGCGCCCATGTGGTTGGCCTGACCGGGCCGCCTGGCGTGGGAAAATCAACCCTCATCAATGCGTTGTTGAAGATCTGGCGCGGGCAGGGGCGCAGCGTTGGGGTGATTGCGGTTGATCCGACATCGCGCAGAAGCGGCGGCGCGTTGCTGGGCGACCGGACCCGGCTTGCAGCCGATCCCGGAGACGATAAAATTTTTGTGCGCTCCATGGCGGCGCGTGACCGGCTGGGCGGGCTGGCCGCGCTGACACTGCCTGCGATGGTGCTGATGCGCGCAGTCAATGATGTCGTGCTGATCGAAACCGTCGGCGTCGGCCAGTCGGAAACCGATGTGGCCAATGTGGCGGACACAGTAATTTTCTGCATTCAGCCGGGTTCCGGCGACAGCCTGCAATTCATGAAGGCGGGCATCATGGAAACACCGCACATCATGGTGGTGACCAAATTCGACATGCAGCCCGCCGCCCGCCGCGCCAGAGCGGACGTGGAAGGTGCGCTGGGCCTTTCAGAAGTGCGTGAGGGCGAGTGGCTCACACCAGTGCTTGGCCTGTCCGCCGCGCGCAATGACGGGATTGACGAACTGACGGCGGAGGTTGACCGGCATTGGGAATGGCTGGCGCGCACCGGTGAAGGCGCACGAGCCCGGGAAAGACAGACGCATCAATGGCTAGAGGATATGGTGTGCGAACAGTTTGGGCGCCGCGGGCTGGCGCGGGCCAGAGTGGAACTGGATGCGCAAACCGTCGGATGTCCGTTTGCCGGGCGCGCCCGATTGATCGCGCGGTTGGAGAAATAGACCGCTCCCATCCGTTCAACTGGCGAGAAAGGCGCGTTCCGGGGTGATGAGGGACGAGAACCGCGGACGGTCGTGGATCGCCTGGACAAACCGGGAGACCTTGGGATATCGCGTGGTGTCCATGGTCACGCCAGCATGCTCAAAAATTCACGAACTGGCTGGCGACGGAAATATCGGCCAACGCAAATCTGCCGCCGGCCAGAAATCCGGATGCCGGGATCACGCCGTCCAGATAAGATAGCCCAGATAAGATAGCAAAGGCGGCAGTTCGTCCTGCTCGGCTGGAAGTATCGAGACCAATCTTGCCTATGCAGGGCCTTCTGCTGCACGGTCAAGTGTGTTCAGGTGCCTGACCAAGGAATTCGAGTTAACTTACATCATATGTCAACGAGATCAGAACCTTTCCACCCATGGCCGCAGCTCTATCTCCCATGTCCATGTATTGCGCGGTTGCCGCAGCACATGGAGATAGTTCTCGGCGATGGCATCGGGGTCGAGCATCGAATCGGGTTTGTCGAGCGTGTCTGTGGCGCCCGGACTACGGATTCCACCATCGATCACAAAATGCGCGACATGAATGCCCTGTGGGGCTAACTCGCGCGCCATGCTCTGCGCCAGGCCACGAAGAGCAAACTTGCCCATCGCGAAGGGGGCTGATTGGGCGTATCCCTTGACACTCGCGGAAGCACCCGTGAACAGGATTGCGCCGTATCCCTTTGTAAGCATGCGCCGTGCCGCTTGCTGCGCCACCAGGAAGCCACCGAAGGCGCTTACAGCAAGTGCTCGCTCGACCTCTGAGGGGACGAGGTCGACGAGTGGTCCGCGCGTCCTGCCGCTTGCGTTATAGATGACTACGTCGGGAACGCCGATCCGTTTTTCCACGTCGTCGAAGAGCCGCTTCACCTGATCCGGATCGACGGCGTCGCAAGCGAATGTGTGTGCGCCGGTCTCACTGGACAGGGCGGCGAGCTTCCCGGTGTTGCGAGCCGCCACGGCGACGTGCAGGCCTTCCCTGGAAAGTAACCGGACGAGAGATGCGCTGAGGCCGTGGCCTGCGCCTACAATCAACGCCGTTTCATGTCGTGGTGACGTCATTTATTTCTTCTCAGACTACGGGTTGGCACGGATTGCGGGTTTTTGCGACTAGCGCGACTTTCCGGCAACTGGTGATCATTTCATACTAGGTTGTCCGCAGGGCAAGGACAAGCTCGGTATGGATTCACCCACACTTCGTCCTCTGACCCGCTCGTTGAAGGAGCACGCCAGGCGACCGAGCAATTCGGCCACCGTCGACATCGGGGGATATACTTGTCCCGCATTAACCCCCCCCCGCGAAGTAACGTAGCATCGAGTCAGCCTGTGTCGGCGCAAGGCCAGTTCCGGTCCTAAAGCCGGCATCGCGGCGGCGCGGGCTTGCGCGCCGTGGAAATCTCTCAACTGCCAGGCTAATCGCATACTGGTCTAATGCATCAGCCCGTGTCAGTCATTGACGCCATGATAGTTTTTGTACCATTCCACGAACCTCGGAATGCCGTCCTCGATGCGGGTGGCCGGGGCAAAGCCATGGTCGCGCTGAATGGCGCTGATATCGGCATAGGTTTCCGGCACGTCGCCGGGCTGCATCGGCTCCATAATTTTTTCCGCCTTGCGGCCCAGGGCATTTTCCAGCAGCTCGATCATGTAAGTCAGTTTTTCCGGCCGGTGATTGCCAATATTATAGATACGGTGCGGCGCCGTGTTTTTATCGTCCGCCGGGGGTTTGTCAAAACAGGCCAGCACACCCGCCACGATATCATCGATGAAGGTAAAATCGCGCTTCATGCCGCCATGATTGAAGACGCGAATGGGCTTGCCCGCCAGTATGGCTTGCGTGAACGTCCACATCGCCATGTCAGGCCGGCCCCATGGCCCGTAAACGGTAAAAAACCGGAGGCCCGTCTGCGCCAGCCGGTATAGGTGCGCATAGGTGTGGCTCATCAGCTCATCGGCCAGCTTCGTTGCGGCATAAAGCGATACAGGCCGGTTTACCGGATCGCTTTCGGAAAAAGGCAGTTTCTGATTGCCCCCATAAACCGAGCTGGATGAAGCGTACACCAGATGTTGCAGCGAAGGCAGATGACGGCAAAATTCCAATACCGTCAGATGGCCGGTGACATTGGCGTTCGTGTAGGCAAAGGGATGATCGATCGAATAGCGGACACCCGCCTGCGCGGCAAGATGGATGACGCGGGTTATTTTTTCGCCCAGCAAGGCGCTGTTGAAGGCCTCCCGATCCGAAATATCCAGTTCCATAAACCGGAAGCCGGGCTGCGCCAGCAGCGCCGCCAGCCGGTCGCGTTTCAGTTGCACCCGGTAAAAATCATTCAGATTGTCTATACCAATGATCTGCTCGCCGCGCGCCAGCAGCGCCCTGGAAACATGTGAGCCGATAAATCCGGCGGCGCCGGTCAGCAAAATCGTCATTTATGTAGCCTGAAATAAGAAGTTTCCCCAACCTACCATACATAGTGCATCGTTCCTTGTTCAGATAGAACGGCCTGGTTCCATCTGATCACAAAACGCTCTAGGCCAGCATGCGCTGCCACAAATCAAGAAACGACTGCGCCGCCGAGACCAGGCTGTAATCTTTCTGAATCCGCAGGCGCGCGCGGTTTCCCAGCGCCTGACGTTTTTCCGGTCCCATGGCGGTCAACGTCAGAATGGCTTCCGACAGGGCGGCGGCGTTGCCGGGGGGAACCACACAGCCCGTATTGGCCAGAATACGGGCGGAATCCCCAACATCGGTCACCACGCAGGGCAGGGCGCAGGACATGGCCTCGCCGATCGAATTGGAAAACCCCTCGCCTACCGATGCCGATACGGCTATATCCAGGGCCGCCCAGAATTGCGGCATGTCTCTTTGACGCCCGAGAAGATGCAGTTGCGGCAGCGGGCCATATTCCTTTAGCAGGTGCGCCATTTTCGGATTGCCGGCATCAACCCCCTCGCCACAGGCTACAAAGACGATATCGGGCCGTTTCATGCTTATGTCCCTTGCCGCGGCCAGATATCCAGGATAATCCTTGTACGGATCATATCGCCCGGCCAGCCCGACCAGAATCGCATCCGGGCCAATTCCAAGTTGCCGGCGTAAATTTGCCCTTGCGGCAGGGTCCGGGCGGAAGAGTTCGCCATCAAATCCATTGGGGATCAGCAGGAATTTGCTTGTGTCATAGCCCAGAACGCCATGGCTGGCGATGGAGGCATGGGCGTTGACGACAATGGTTCTGGGGATGAAATGGGAAGCAATGGCGGCGGAGCGGATGACGCGCCAGGTCGAGGGTTTAAGCAGCGCCGGATTGACCACTGACTGCCGCACACCCCAGGCCACAGGGAGCGGGCGGCCGAGTGGATAGGCAAGGCGCGCTGCAATGCCTCCGATCAGATCCGCGTGATACAGCCATGTCTGGATGACATCCGGCGCAATGCGGCGGATCCGCCTGGCCAGGCGAAACGGCATCAGGGTGCGTGGTAGAAAACTGTCCAGTCCCATGATTTCGACGGGGATGCCGCGCGCCAGAATCAAATCGGCAGTTGGTCCGCCTTCCTTGAGCGCAATGACGTGATTAGACACTTTTCCGGGATCGAGTTGCGACAATAGGCGGTTCAGCATATTTTCTGCGCCGCCA
>SHWM01000065.1 GCA_009693835.1 Alphaproteobacteria bacterium | reverse complement strand
CTGCGAAACGCTCACCATCGCCGTTAATGGCGGTGAAACCCAAAAAATGATCGCGCGCCGCCCCGGCCTTGAAACGCCTCGGACCCGAGGCATTGCAGGAAAGTATGCCGCCAATGGTGCCGCGATCTTCACCTGCTCCGAACAGCGGTCCCCAGTCCGGCGGTTCGAAACCCAGATGCTGCCGATGCTCCCGCAGCAGCGCCATGATGGCGGCCATTGGCGCCCCCGCCTGTGCGGTAAGAACCAGTTCCTCCGGCGCGTAGGAAATCACGCCATCCAGCCGCGAGAGATCAAGGATGTTGTCTTTTTTCACCAGCGGCCCCAGGCCCGTCTTGCTGGCATGCCCCTGGATGCATAAGGTTTGGCGCGTGTCCACGGCCCAGTTCACGATGTCGCGCACCTGGTCCGCATTTTCAGGGATAAATTTTTCCGGCATGAGGATCTGTCCGGCGCCTGTCCTAATAGGCAGACATGCCGCCATCCGCCGGCACGACGGCGCCATTGACCATGCGGGATTCATCGGAGGCCAGAAACAGGGCTATTCTGGCGATGTCTTCGGGCGCGCCGACCCCAAACGGATAGCGCGCCATGCCCATATCGTTGAGGGCCTGGGCCTGATCGGTGTTCGCGCCTTCACGATTGCCGCCAAAGCGCTTTTTGATACGGTCCGTCATGATCATGCCAGGGCAGATTACATTGGCCCGGATATTGTCACGGTAATATTGGCCCGCCAGCGCACGGGTGAACGAAACGACGCCCCCTTTGGCCGTGGTGTAAACCATGGCCGGAAAGCTGCCCTTAAGGGCGACGACGGAAGCCACATTGACGATCGCGCCGCCGCCAGCCCGGATCAGATGCGGGATGCCATGGCGGCTGCACAGAAACGGGCCCTTCAGGTCCAGGTTTATAGTGAAATCCCACACCGAGAGATCCACCTCGGTCACCCGCGCGTCCTCGGCAATTGAGCCGCCCGCGCAATTGAACAGTACATTGAGTTTGCCATATCTGCCAGCGGCGGCGTCAAGCCCCGCCTTGACGCTCGCCTCCTCGGTGACATCTGTCCGGAAAAAGCTGGCCTCGCCGCCAGCCGCGCGAATTTCCGCCTCGCAGGCGCGGCCAAGTTCTTCGTTCAGTTCCAGGATGCCAACGCTGGCCCCTTCTCTGGCGAAAATATTTGCCGCCGCGCGGGCAATCCCCGATCCTGCGCCGGTAATGGTCGCCACCTTGCCATCCAGTCTGCCCATTGCGCTCTCCCCGGCCGGAATATTGACCAGGTCTAGTTACGGTTCAGCCTGGCGGTAAAATCATCATACATCAGGTTTTGCGGCTCAAAAATATATTCGAGCGGGGCCACGCTGACATGGCGGCATCCGGCGTCGCGCAGCCGCGTCATGACGGGATAGAGGCTGCCGGCAGGGCAGTGCAGGGCCCCCCCCGCGCCATCAAGCTGCACCGCGCAGCCAAGCTCCTTTTCCAGCGCCGTCAGGGTGCGGGCCATGCTTTTATCGCCACTGGATGCGAATTGCACCAGCTTGAATTCCTTCGCCCGGCTGCGCCCCTCAATCATGTCGAGTATGTGGCGCAGCGAGGACAGCGCGTCCTTGCTCCAGCGCGCCGTGAGCGACGCCGCCAGACAGGCCTGGCTGCGCAGAATAAGCCCGTCCTCCAGCACCTTGAGATGGTTGGCGCTCAGCGTGCTGCCGGTCGAGGTAATATCCACAATCGCTTCCGCCGCCCCCGAATTGGGCGCGCCCTCGGTTGCGCCGAGGCTTTCCACGATACGGTAATCCGATATGCCATGCCTTGCAAAAAACTGCCGCGTCAGCGAGAGATATTTTGTCGCCACGCGCAGGCGCCGGCCATGACGGTGATGAAAATCCGTACACACCTCATTCAGATCATTCATATCCCGCACGTCAATCCAGGAACGCGGCGCAGCCACCACCAGATCGGCGCGGCCAAACCCCAAAGGTTTCAGCAGCGCCATGCAGGATTCCAGGTCCTGGGTCTTTTCACGCAACAGATCCTCGCCGGTGATACCCAGATGCAGACCGCCGGATTCCAGTTGCGCCGGGATTTCACCAGACTGCAGAAAAACCACTTCCACGCCATCCAGCGCGGCCATGCGGCCGGTATATTCGCGGCCCTGTCCGCCGGTGATGGCAAGACCGCAGGCTGCAAGATAGTCATGCGTCTGTTCCGCCAGGCGGCCCTTGCTCTGCAATCCAATGATCAGGGGCTCGCTTGTCATTTTTCCGCCTCGCACGCCGCCAGCAGCCATTCCGTGCGGATGGCGCTGCCAATGGCGGGAATGTCATACGGGGCGCCCAGCCGCCGCAACAGCGCGTCATAACGCCCGCCGCCTGCGATCAGCCCATATTCGCCCATGTCCGGCGCACGAAGGTCGAATACGAAGCCGGTATAATATTCAAGCGTGCGCCCGAACTGGGCCACATACTGAAATTTATCCGTCGGCAGCCCGCGCTTTTCCAGCAGTTCCAGGCGCTTCTCGAAACAGGCCTCGGCCTCGCGCAGGTCAATGCCCGCACTGGCCGACAGCGCAATAATTTGCGCCAGCGCATCCTGTGGCGGACCGGCGATCCTCAGGAAAGCGTCAATCAGGTCAGAAATTTCCGGCGACAGCCCCTGAGCCTGCGCTTCTTCCGCCTGATCCAGAAAACGCTCGGCGATCTCGCGGCTGTCGCGCCCGCCCGCTGTCAGGATGCCGGACATGGCAAGCACTTCTTCCAGCGCCAGCCGCGCCTTCGCGCCATCAAGGCTCTGAATCGCTTCGAGAAACGCGGCCCGGCCCGGACTGGCGGTTTCACCCGCATTGTCTGACAGCCGCGCCAGCAATTTGCGCAATTCGGCGGGACGCCAGAACTGGTGTTTCAGCCGGTCCCGCCAGCGCGGCGGCAGGGACAATTTATCGAGCAGGGCGAAGAACAGGCCGAGATCCCCTATCTGCACGTCAAAGCGGGTCAGCCCGGCCGCCTGCAGCGCCTCCACCGTCAGCGCCAATACTTCCGCATCGGCGCCTGGCCGATCCGGATCACCCAGAAACTCTACGCCTGCCTGTTGAAACTGGCAGGGCATTTCGCGGCCCTGCGGCTGAAACCGGAAGGCGGGGCCGTTATAGCATAATCGGGCAGGGTCCCGGCCCGCGTCCGCATTTTGGCGCAGAAACATCCGGCAGGTTGGAATGGTCAGATCGGGGCGCAGGCACAGCTCATTCCCGGCCGGGTCATTGAAAACATAGATGTGGCGGCGGATTTCCTCGCCGGACTGCTCCAGAAATATTTCCGCAGGTTCGAGGATCGGGGGCTCGACAAAACCATAGCCGTGGCGCCCGAACACCGCCGCAATCTCCCGGTCCTGGGCATGCAGGCGTTGCAGTGTCGTGGTGTCGTATTCGGGCATACCCGTTAACGTCGTCATGCAATCCTCATACGGTCCAAATTCCACCTCTTCTTTACCAGGGCCCGCTGGCGAAAGCGCCAATGATGGCAAGCATTAGCACAGGAAAAAGTGGAAAAGGCATGGCATAGCGGCGGCTTGGCCATTATGGCGCGCACTATATGCAGGCGGTTCAGGAATTCAAAGTGCGATTATCAATGGCCAGTGCGGCTTCCTTGAGGCTTTCACTCAGGGTCGGATGGGCGTGGCAGGTGCGGGCGATATCCTCGGAGGAAGCGCCGAATTCCATGGCCAGCGCCGCCTCGCCGATCATGTTGCCGGCATCCGGCCCGATCATATGCACGCCCAGAACCCGATCCGTGGCAGCGTCAGCCAGTACCTTGACGAAGCCTTCGGTGTCGCCTGCAACCCTGGCGCGGGCATTCGCGGCAAAGGGGAATTTGCCTGCCTTGTAGACAACGCCATCGGTTTTCAGCTGTTCTTCGGTTTTGCCGACCCAGGCGACTTCTGGTGATGTATAGATCACGCTGGGAATCACGCCATAATTCACATGCCCGGCCTTGCCCGCCAGCAGTTCAGCCAGCGCCACGCCTTCGTCTTCGGCCTTGTGCGCCAGCATCGGGCCAGCAATCACATCACCAATGGCATAGACGCCCTCGACATTGGTGCGGTAATGCGGATCAGTGACGATCTGGCCCCGGTCCGTGGCGACACCCGCCAGCTCCAGGCCAAGATCATCTGTGTACGGTTTCCGGCCAATAGCGATCAGCGCCACATCCGCTTCCATCATTTCTGGCGCGCCGCCTGCCGCCGCCTCGATACTAATCTTCAGCCCCTTGCCGGTTTTATCAATGCCAGTGACCTTGGTGGAAAGCCTGAAATCCATGCCCTGCTTTTTCAGCACGCGCTGGAAGTTCTTGCCCACATCACGGTCAGCGCCCGGGATAATGTGATCCAGAAACTCCACCACGGTGACATTCGCGCCAAGCCGCGCCCAGACCGAGCCAAGCTCCAGCCCGATGACGCCGCCCCCCACCACGAGCAGATGTTTGGGAACCTGTTTCAGCGCCAGCGCGCCAGTGGACGAGACGATGCGTTCTTCATCAATTTCGATGCCGGGCAGGGAGACGGGTTCGGAGCCGGTGGCGATGACGATATGAACGGCGTTGAGGACCTGCGCGCCGCCTTCATTCAGGCGCACCTCGATCTGCCCCTGCCCGGTCAGTCTGGCAGCCCCGGCAATATAAGTGACCTTGTTTTTCTTGAACAGGAATTCGACGCCCTTGGTGAGATCACTGACGGTCTTGTTCTTGTGCTCCATCATGGCGGGCAAATCCAGGCTGACCTTGCCGGTTTTGACACCGTAAGCCGCCAGGCCTGCGCTGTGCGCATAAAGTTCGGAGGCGTGCAACAGCGCCTTGGAAGGAATGCAGCCCACATTGAGGCAGGTGCCGCCCAGACTGCCGCGTTTTTCCACGCAGGCGACGCGCATTCCCAGCTGGGCGGCGCGGATGCCGCAGATATAGCCGCCGGGACCGCCGCCAATGATCACAAGGTCGAAATTTTCCGCCATGTCTACAGATCCAGCAGCAGGCGTTGCGGGTCTTCCAGGCATTCCTTGATCCGCACCAGGAAGGTCACCGCCTCGCGCCCGTCGATGATACGATGATCATAGGACAGCGCCAGATACATCATGGGGCGCACCACGGCCTGGCCTTTCACGGCAATGGGGCGTTCCTGAATCTTGTGCATCCCCAGAATGCCCGATTGCGGCGGGTTCAGGATGGGTGTCGACATCAGCGAGCCATAGACGCCGCCGTTAGAGATGGTGAAGGTGCCGCCCTGCAAATCCGCGATACTCAATTTACCGTCGCGCGCCTTGACGCCCAGATCGTTAATGGCCTTTTCGAGGCCTGCAAAGCCCAGCATATCCGCGTCGTGCACCACCGGCACCACAAGGCCTGAGGGCGTGCCAACGGCCACGCCGATATTGTAATAATTTTTATAAACCAGATCCTCGCCGTCTATTTCAGCGTTGACCGCCGGAATTTCGCGCAGCGCCTGAATGGCCGCCTTGACAAAAAAGCCCATGAAGCCCAGCCGCACGCCGTGCTTGGCAAAGAACACATCCTTGAACTGGTCGCGCATGGCCATGACCGCACTCATATCCACTTCGTTGAACGTGGTCAGCATCGCGGCGGTGTTCTGCGCGTCTTTCAGGCGTTTGGCGATGGTCTTGCGCAGACGGCTCATCCGCACCCGCTCTTCGCGGGCGTCCTGTGCGGCTGGCGCCACTGGCATTACGGGGGCTGGCTGTGCGGGCCTTGCCGCGGCGGCGAGCATGTCGCCCTTGGTCACGCGCCCGCCTTTGCCGGTGGCGGCGACTGTCGCAGGATCAATGTGAAATTCACTGGCAATGCGCCGCACGGAAGGGGCAAGAGGGGATTCGCCCACCGCCAGCGCCCTTGGCGCAGCGTCCTGCATGGCCGCACTGGGGGCCGCCGCCATGTAGGCCACCACGGCGATTGGCACCTTGACGGCAACAGGTTTGACGGCGGCGGCGCCCGCCCCCGCCACGAAGGACGCCAGAATGGTGCCCACTTCCACCGTTTCGCCCTCCTGCACCAGAATTTGCTCCAATGCGCCATTGGCAGGCGCGGGCACTTCGAGCGTCACCTTGTCGGTTTCAAGGGCGCAAAGCGGGTCATCGGCATTGACGGGCTCGCCGGGCTGGCGGAACCATTTGGCGACGGTCGCCTCGGTGACGGATTCGCCCAGAACGGGAACCTGAATTTGAATGCTCATTAGTATTTCATCCTTGGACGTCGTATTATTCGGTCAGGGCGCGTTGCAGAAACGCGGCGGTTTCCTGCGCATGACGCACGCCAAATCCGGTGGCGGTGGAAGCCATGGCTGAGCGTCCGGCATATTGCGGGCGGCCATGTGCGGCGTTGATTGTATTTAGCACCCATTCGATCTGCGGGTCGACGAAACTCCATGCGCCCATGTTGCGCGGTTCTTCCTGGCACCAGATAAATTTGGCCTTGGGGAAACGCCCGGCCTCGTGCAGCAGCGCATTGGAGGGGAAAGGATAGAGCTGTTCGATGCGCAGAATCTGAACCTTGTCGAGGCCGCGCTTTTCACGCTCTTCAAAAAGATCGTAATAGACCTTGCCAGAGCAAAGAATGACCCGCTCGATATGCTTGTCTTCGGCCAGTTTCAGCGAGATGCCGGGACTGGTTTCGGCGAGATCCCAGAGGATGCGGTGGAACGACGATCCCTGGGTGAATTCCGCCGTGCGGGAAACCGCCAGCTTGTGCCGCAGCAGGGATTTGGGCGTCATGACGATCAGCGGCTTGCGGAAATTGCGGTGCAACTGCCGTCGCAGGACATGAAAATAATTGGCGGGCGTGGTGCAGTTCACCACCTGCACATTGTCCTCGGCGCAGAGTTGCAGATAACGCTCCAGCCGAGCGGAGGAATGTTCCGGCCCCTGGCCCTCATAGCCATGCGGCAGCAGCATCACAAGGCCGCTCATGCGCAGCCACTTGCTTTCGCCGCCCGCGATGAACTGGTCGATGATCACCTGCGCGCCGTTGGCGAAATCGCCAAACTGGGCTTCCCACAATACCAGAGCGTTTGGTTCGGCCAGCGTATAGCCATATTCAAAACCCAGCACAGCCATTTCGGAGAGCATGCTGTCGATGACCTCAAAACGCGCCTGGCCTTCCTTGATGTGATTGAGCGGAATGTAGTGTTGCTCATTTTCCTGATCGATCAGCACCGAATGGCGCTGGCTGAAGGTGCCGCGCCCCGAATCCTGTCCGACAAGGCGCACCTTGTATCCTTCGACTAGCAGGGAGCCAAAGGCCAGCGCCTCGGCCGTCGCCCAGTCAAATCCCTGACCGGTTGTGAACATTTCCGTCTTGGCCTTCAACAGGCGCTGAATGGTCCGGTGCACGTTCAGATCGGCGGGATAAGTAGTAATGGCGCTGCCAATGGTGTCGACGCAACTGGGCTGGACGTGTGTTTCGTCCCGGCGGACCTCGCCGCGGGCCGCCTGAAGCCCCTGCCATTTGCCTTCCAGCCAATCGGCCTTGTTGGGTTTGTAACCGGCGGCGGATTCAAACTGCGTCTCGAGATGGGCCCGGAAATTGTTCACCATCGCCAGATATTCTTCTTCGCTGACGGCGCCTTCCTCCAGCAGCCGCTTTGAATAGATCTGCAACGTAGACGGATGATTTCGGATCAGCCTGTACATCATCGGCTGCGTGAAGGATGGCTCGTCGCCCTCATTGTGGCCGTGCCTGCGGTAGCAGAACATGTCCACCACGACATCCTTGTGAAAATGCTGGCGGTATTCGGTGGCCAGACGCGCTACAAAAACCACGGCTTCCGGATCATCGCCATTGACGTGAAAGATCGGTGCCATCACCATTTTGGCGACATCGGACGGGTAGGGCGAGGAACGGCTGGCGTGCGGCGCGGTGGTAAAGCCAATCTGGTTATTGACGATCAAATGGATGGTGCCGCCGGTGCGATGCCCCTTGAGGCCGGAAAGGCCAAAACATTCGGCCACAATCCCCTGCCCTGCAAAGGCGGCATCGCCATGCATCAGCAGAGGAAGTACAGCATCGCGGTTATTGCCCAGTATTTCCTGCTTGGCGCGCGCCTTTCCAAGCACCACCGGATCAACAGCCTCCAGGTGCGAAGGGTTGGCGGTCAGCGAGAGGTGCACGACATTGCCGTCAAATTCGCGGTCGGCCGACGTGCCGAGATGATATTTGACGTCGCCCGATCCCTGCACGTCCATGGGTGTGGACGAGCCGCCGCTGAACTCGTGAAACACTTCCTGATAGGGTTTGTTCAGCACGCTGCTCAGCACATTAAGACGGCCGCGATGCGGCATGCCGATAACGATTTCCTTAACACCGAGCGCACCGCCCCGCTTGATGATCTGTTCCAGCGCCGCAATGAGCGATTCCCCGCCATCCAGGCCAAAACGCTTGGTGCCGGTATATTTCTTGGCCAGAAAGCCCTCGAAATGTTCCGCCTCGATCAGCTTGCCCAGGATCGCCTTCTTGCCTTCCTTTGTAAAACTGACCTGCTTGTCTGTCCCCTCGATGCATTCCTGAATCCACAGCCGCTCTTCGGGGTTGGAAATGTGCATATATTCGACGCCGATCACGCCGCAATAGGCCTTCTGCACGATTTCCAGAATCTGCCGGATGGTGGCGTGCTGCACGCCTAGCAGATTATTGATGAAGACCGGCCGGTCCATGTCAGCTTCAGTGAAGCCATAGGTGGCCGCTTCCAGATCCGGATGATCAATCTTTTTCACCAGCCCAAGCGGGTCGAGCGTCGCCTTGAGGTGCCCGCGAATACGATAGGCGCGGATCAGTTGAAACGCGCGGATCGAATCCTGCGCACTGGCGCTGATATCGTGCTCGCTGGCCGACGGTTGGCTGGCGCGCAGTTTGGCGGCGATTTCCGATTCCAGAGCCTGCCAGTTTCCGTTCAGCGCGCTGACGAGTTCGCCATTGGCTAACGGCGGCCAGTCTGGGCGCTGCCACGCGGGATGATGCGCCGCGCTTTCCGCCGCGCCCAGGGAAGCAAAAAACTGCTGCCAGCTGGCGTCAACAGAGGCAGGATTGGCCTTATAATCTGCATACAGTCCTTCTATGAAGGCCGCATTGGCGCCAAACAGAAATGAACTCTGTTCAAGGATTTTGTTTTCGCTTTGGCCTGTCATAGCATCCTGGGCGTTGGAATTCCGCACCCTTTTCTCCGATCCTTAGAAATAAGTTATTTGTTCAGCGCCTGCTGCAGGGTTGTGCCAAGTGCCGCAGGCGAATCCGTCACGACGATTCCGGCACGGCGCATGGCCTCGATTTTGTCTTCGGCCCCGCCTTTTCCGCCCGACACGATGGCGCCAGCATGGCCCATGCGGCGCCCCGGCGGCGCCGTGCGTCCGGCAATGAATCCGACCATTGGCTTCTTGATCTTGGAACGCATCAGAAATTCCGCCGCCTCTTCCTCGCCCGATCCGCCGATTTCACCGATCATGATGATCGACTGGGTTTCAGGGTCGGCCAGAAACATTTCAAGGCAATCTACAAAATTGGTGCCCGCCACCGGGTCTCCGCCAATGCCGATGCAAGTGGATTGCCCGAGGCCGACGGCGGTGGTCTGCGCCACCGCCTCATAGGTAAGCGTGCCGGAGCGCGATACAATGCCGACACTGCCGCGTTTGTGAATATGTCCCGGCATGATGCCGATCTTGCACTCGTTGGGGGTGATGACGCCGGGGCAGTTGGGGCCGATCAGGCGTGTTTTGGAACCCACCAGGGCCCGCTTGACCTTGACCATATCCTGCACAGGAATGCCTTCCGTGATGGCGACGACCAGCGCGATGCCTGCGTCCATCGCCTCCAGAATCGCGTCGGCGGCAAAACCGGGCGGCACATAAATCACGCTGGCATTGGCGGCGGTTTTTTCCACGGCTTCGGCCACCGTATCAAAGACGGGCAAATTAATATGCCGCATGCCGCCGCGGCCGGGGGTGACACCGCCCACCATGCGGGTGCCGTAAGCGACCGCCTGTTCGGAATGGAAGGTGCCCTGTGAACCGGTAAAGCCCTGGCAGATGACCCTTGTGTTTTTATCGACGAGGACGGCCATTATTTCGCTCCCTTAACGGCGGCCACGACCTTTTGGGCCGCATCGGCAAGATCATGGGCGGAGAGAATGGGCAGGCCTGAATCGGCCAGGATTTTCTGTCCCTGTTCAACATTGGTGCCTTCCAGCCGCACCACCAGCGGCACGGAAAGCTTTACCTCCTTGGCCGCTGCAACAACGCCTTCGGCGATGATGTCACAGCGCATGATGCCGCCAAAAATATTCACCAGAATCGCCCGCACATTGGGGTCGCGCAGAATGATCTTGAAGGCCTCGGTCACTTTTTCCTTGTCCGCGCCGCCCCCAACATCGAGAAAGTTGGCAGGTGAGCTGCCATATAGTTTGATGATATCCATGGTCGCCATGGCCAGGCCCGCGCCATTGACGAGGCATCCGATTTCGCCATCCAGTTTCACATAGTTCAGATCGCGTTTGGACGCCTCGAGTTCCACCGGATCTTCTTCCATGGCGTCGCGCAAACCGGCGATCTCGGGATGCCGGAACAGGGCGTTGTCATCAAAGTTCAGTTTGGCGTCCAGACAGATCAGATTGTCCTGTTTGGTCACTACCAGGGGATTGATCTCGATCAGGCTGGCGTCTGTTTCCACGAAGGCGTGATAAATCCGCTCCACCACATCCTGGCACTGGCGGGCGAGATCAAGATCCAGCCCCAGCGCAAAGGCGATGCGCCGGCCATGATGCGGCTGCACGCCCACTGCCGGATCGACGGTCAGGGTCATGACCTTTTCGGGCGTCCGGGCGGCCACTTCCTCTATGTCCATGCCGCCTTCGGTCGAGGCGATAAACGCCACGCGCGAGCTCGCGCGGTCCACCAGACAGGCCAGATAGAGTTCGCGCTCTATATCGCACCCCTGCTCGACATAGATACGGTGAACGACCTTTCCCTCGGGCCCGGTCTGCGGGGTTACCAGGGTCATGCCCAGCATATGTTCCGCCTGGACGCTGACCTCTCCGATGGATTTGACGACCTTGACGCCGCCGCCCTTGCCGCGGCCGCCTGCATGAATTTGCGCCTTGATGACCCAGCTTCGGGTGCGCAGGGCATTTCCCACCTTGACGGCCTCATCCGGCGTAAAGGCGACGCCGCCACGGGGAACGGGTATGCCAAAACCCTTGAGTACTTGCTTGGCCTGGTATTCGTGAATATTCATGGCGTGAGGGATCCGTTCATTAGGGCAGCCAAAAAGCAACCGATGCTTCGTGGCCCATGTTCACCGCCAATCCGGCGACGCCATGGACTGCGAAATCTCAATCCTGCTGAGCCCCGTCCCCTAACTTCCACGAATAAGGTTAAATAATACTGATCATGGAAGTATTACGCTTCGTTCCCTATTTAACCGCGGGTTACTTTTTCCCGCTTTTACCCAGTTTTGGGCTGATTTTCTTGCAGGCCTGAACCAAATCGCGCACGGCCGCAACAGATTTGTCGAACATTTTCTTCTCTGGCCCGGACAGGGCGATCTCCACGACCCGCTCCACACCCTTTTCCCCAATAATAACCGGCACCCCGACATAGAGGTCTTTCACGCCATATTGGCCGGTCAGATGCGCAGCGCAGGGCAGCAGGCGTTTCTGGTCGCTCAGGAAGGATTCCGCCATGGCGATGGCGCTTGCTGCGGGGGCATAAAACGCCGATCCGGTTTTCAACAGGCCGACGATTTCCGCGCCGCCATCACGGGTCCGCTGGACGATTTCTTCCAGGCGTTTGGCCGTCGTCCAGCCCATTTTCACCAGATCGGGCAGGGGAATGCCCGCCACCGTGGAATAGCGGGTCAGGGGCACCATGGTGTCGCCATGCCCGCCAAGCACAAATGTTGACACATCCTTGATGGAGACGCCGAACTCCTGGGCCAGGAAATACTGAAAACGCGACGAATCCAGCACACCCGCCATGCCGATGACCATGTTGTGCGGCAACCCGCTCACCTCCCGCAACACCCAGACCATGGCGTCGAGCGGATTGGTGATGCAGATGACAAAGGCTTTTGGCGCATATTTGCGGATGCCTTCGCCGACCTGCTCCATCACTTTGATATTGATGCCCAGCAGATCATCGCGGCTCATGCCCGGCTTGCGCGGCACGCCGGCGGTGACGATGACCACATCGGCCCCCTTGATGCCAGCATAGCTGTTGGCCCCGGCAATGGCGGCGTCAAAGCCGTCCACAGAACTGGATTGCGCAATATCGAGCGCCTTGCCCTGCGGCAGGCCTTCGAGAATGTCAAAAATGACAATGTCCCCAAGCTCTTTGAGACCGGCCAACAGGGCCAGCGTGCCGCCGATCTGTCCGCCGCCTATCAGGGCTATTTTCTTGCGCGCCATGAATTTTCCCCGCCTGATTGAGCCATCGTGTTAACCATGATGGCTGTAGCGCGAATTTTGCCGTGCTGCAAGAGAGAGTGAGCGCCCATCCGGCTATTTTCACGGGCAGCGCTAAATGCGTAACGCCTGCGGGCCTGTTTGGGGGCGCCATTTGCTATTGCGCGCCGGTATGTTAAATATCAGGCAAGGCGGGTGTAGCTCAATGGCAGAGCAGAAGCTTCCCAAGCTTACGACGAGGGTTCGATTCCCTTCACCCGCTCCAGGCAATGCTCTTTGCACTTCATCTTGACAGCAGCCCGGCCCTATATTGGGAAGCGAAGCGAAGTCCCGTCACCCGGAACGACTTCAGAGCAGGGGCTGCCCATCGAATCCACTCTCGGGTTTCAATGGGCAAATCATCATCTAGTCCCGGTCGCGCCGGGGAGGGCGCCGATCCCGGCCGCCGCCACCACCACCACCGCCAGCAGGGCGTTCGCGGGATTCCACGCCGGGAATTTCTTCTCCGGTTTCCTGATTGACATGGCGCATCGAAAGCCGGGTTTTGCCGCGATCGTCTGAACCCAGGAATTTAACCCACACGCTGTCGCCTTCCTTGATCACGTCGGAAACTTTTTCGACGCGCCCTTCGGACAGTTCCGACACATGCACCAGCCCGTCTTTCTTTCCGATGAAATTGACGAAGGCGCCGAAATCCAGAACCTTGACCACCTTTCCCTTATAGATGCCGCCGGGTTCTGCCTCGGCAACAATGTCCTGAATCATGGCCAGCGCCTTTCGTACGCTTTCTTCATCGGGCGATGCGATCTTGATGATGCCTTCATCATTAATGTCCACCTTGGCCCCGGATTCCGCGACAATGCCCTGGATCACCTTGCCGCCCGAACCAATTACCTCACGGATTTTTTCGACAGGAATCGTGATCGTGGTGATGCGCGGCGCGTTGGCGTTCAGATTGCCGCGCGACACCGTCAGCGCCTTGCCCATCTCTTCCAGTATGTGCAGGCGTCCGCCCTTGGCCTGACCCAAAGCGATCTGCATGATCTCTTCGGTGATGCCGGTGATCTTGATATCCATCTGCAGGGACGTGACCCCATTACTGGTGCCCGCCACCTTGAAGTCCATGTCGCCCAGATGGTCCTCATCGCCGAGAATATCGGACAATACCGCAAAGCGGCCGCCTTCCTTGATCAGCCCCATGGCGATGCCAGCAACCGGGCGGGTGATCGGCACGCCTGCATCCATCAACGACAGGGAAGCCCCGCATACAGTCGCCATCGAGGAGGAGCCGTTGGATTCGGTAATTTCCGACACCACGCGAATGGTGTAGGGAAAACTATCATATTGCGGCAGCACCGCACGCATGGCGCGCCAGGCCAGCTTTCCATGACCGATTTCGCGGCGCCCGGTGAAGCCAAAGCGGCCGGTTTCACCCACTGAATAGGGCGGAAAATTGTAATGCAGCAGGAAACGCTCCTTGTACGAACCATGCAGCGCATCGACCCATTGCTCATCCTCGCCGGTGCCCAGCGTGGTGATGACCAACGCCTGGGTTTCGCCGCGCGTAAACAGCGCCGCGCCATGCGTGCGCGGCAGTACGCCAACCTCCGCCAGGATCGGGCGCACATCGGACAGGCCGCGGCCATCAATGCGTTTTTTTGTATCCAGAATATTGTTCCGGACCACATTCTTTTCCAGATGCTTGAACTGTTCGCCGACACCGGGCTCGAGATGCAGCCCAACCTCTTCCAGACCGCTCAGCACGGCCTTTTTTACCGCAGCGACTTTTTCCTGACGCACCAGTTTGCTGACTTCTGTATAGGCGGTGCGCAGCAGGTTTTCACCAATGTCGCGTACCTTGTGCGCAAGGCTTTCACTGTGCGAAGCCTCTTCCAGATCCCAGGGTTTCTTGGCGGCCTTTTCGGCCAGATCTATGATCGCATGGATGATCGGCTGCATTTCGCGGTGGCCGAACATGACGGCGCCCAGCATGACTTCCTCGGAAAGCTCCTTGGCCTCGGATTCGACCATCAGCACAGCGTCATGCGTTCCGGCGACCACCAGATCAAGCTGGCCTTCCTTGATATCGTCAATCTGCGGGTTCAGCACATATTGGCCGTTCCTGTATCCCACCCGGCAGCCGGCGATCGGCCCCATGAAGGGAATGCCGGAAATGGTCAGGGCCGCTGAGGCGGCAATCAGGGCCACAATGTCGGGATCGTTTTCCAGATCATGGCTGAGGACCGTGCAGACAACCTGCGTCTCGTTGCGGAAGCCACCGACGAACAGGGGACGGATTGGCCGGTCGATCAGCCGCGACGTCAGGGTTTCCTTTTCCGTCGGCCGTCCTTCACGCTTGAAAAAGCCGCCCGGGATTTTACCGGCAGCGTAAGTCCTTTCGACATAATCACAGGTCAGCGGAAAGAAATCGATGCCGGCGCGCGGCGCGCGCGCCGCGACGACCGTCGCCAGCACACTGCTTTCGCCATATTGGACCAGCACGGCGCCATC
>SHWM01000064.1 GCA_009693835.1 Alphaproteobacteria bacterium | reverse complement strand
GCGCCCTGAAGCCCCGCCACGGACGAGGTGATGATGATCGAGCCGCCGCCGCTATCGCGCATCAAGGGAATGCCGTGTTTGGTGCCAAGGAACACTCCATCCAGATTAACCGCCGTCTGCTTGCGCCAGTCCTCCAGCGACTGGTCCCACGTCATGCCGCCAAGGGCGATGCCGGCATTATTGAACAGAATGTGTAGGCCGCCATAGGCCGCCTTGATCTCGCTCATCACTTCGATCCAGCGTTTTTCGTCGGTGACGTCATGGTGTAGCGACATGGCTGTGCCGCCTGATTTATTGATGCCGTCCACCACCGATTTGGCGTCGGCCGCAACAAGATCGCTGACGACAACTTTGGCGCCTTCGCGGGCCAGCAATTCTGCGCTGCCCTTGCCAATGCCCGAACCGCCCCCGGTGACCAGCGCCACTTTACCTGAAACCCGTCCCATAATTCTTACTCCCTGTTGCGTTTGATTTTGTGGCCAGAGGCCGAACGTTCGTGGCGGCGCGGCTAATATCCCTCCAGCGCGGCGTAGCGGTCGCGATGAAAAAGCGAATCCCCAAAACTGGCCATCGCCACCCGGGCGCGTTTCATGAACAGCCCCATATCGAATTCGTCCGTCATGCCAATGCCGCCATGCATCTGCAGGGCCTCGTTGCTGACCAGGAAATAAGTGTCATTGAGACGCGCCTTCACCAGACTGGCGATCTGCGGCACGTCATTGCGGTTTTCGTCAATGGCGATAAGTCCGTCCAGCACCACCGAGACGGACAATTCGATCTCACAGAACATTTCCGCCGCCCGGTGTTTTAGTGCCTGAAAAGACCCGATCAGAACGCCGAACTGCTGCCGGGTTTTCAGATATTCAACGGTGCGCTCAAATTCTTCCCGCACACCGCCCAGCATTTCGGCTGCCAGGCCTATGCGCGCCCGGTCCAGCACCGCGTCAAGAATATCCGTCCCCTGATCAATGCCGCCCAGCACATGATGGCGGCCCAGTTTTACCTTGGAAAAACTCACATTGGCGGCGTTGCGGCTGTCCGTCATATGCATGCGGGTTACCTTGACGCCGGGCGTGGCGCGGTCGACCAGGAACAGGGTCAGCCCTTGTTTCGCGTCCCGTTTGCCTGACGTGCGCGCGACTACAATCAACTGGTCCGCGACATGCCCGTCCAGAACAAAGGTTTTTTTGCCGCTGAGAATAAAGCCGTCACCCTCCGCCTTTGCTTTGGTGGAGACGGCGTAGGGGGAGTGGTGCGGCCCTTCTTCATGCGCCAGCGCCATCAGCCAGCCGCCCGTGGTGATGGCCGGCAGAATTTCCTTTTTTTGTGCGGAGGAGCCGCCAAGCAGAACCGCAGTGGCGCCAATCAGCGCGGTGGAGATCAGCGGCGAGGCGAGCAGTGTGCGGCCAGCCTCTTCCAGCACCACCCCAAGTCCGACATAGCCAAAACCCACCCCGCCAAACTCCTCGGGAATAATGATCCCGGCCCAGCCCAGCTCCGCCATTTCTTTCCACAATTTCCGGTCGAATCCATCCGGTTCCCTGTTGTCGCGCAGTTTGCGGAATGCGGTGACGGGCGACTTGGCCTGAATAAAGGCGCGGGCGGCATCTTTCAGTTGCACCTGATCTTCGTTTAACATCAGCGGCATCGGCATATTTCCCTGGAATGATTTTTCTTGATGGAAATGAGTTTTGTTTTAATCCGGAAGGCGCAACACGTTTTTGGCGATAATGTTCAACTGTACTTCCGATGTGCCGCCTTCAATCGAATTGCCTTTCGAGCGCAGCCATTCCCGTGTGACGCCCAGTTCATTTTCATCAAACGCCTTGCCTTCCCAGCCCAGCGCCGAGGTGCCCATGGCCTGCAGCAGCAATTCAAATTTGCGCTTGTTCTGCTCGGTCCCATAATATTTGAACATGGAGGAAGCAGGTCCCGGGGGGGCGCCTGCCTTCATTTCATCCGCCATGCGCTGCCCGGTGACGCCGAACGCTCGCGAATTCATATTATGCCGCGCGATTTCCAGGCGCAGCGCGGGATCGGCGATCCTGCCCTTGATCTCGCCCGAATAGCGTTTGGCCATGGCGGCGGGCGAACGCGAACCGCCGGGGCCGGTGATGCCGGTATTCCCCATATTGCCGATCATGTTGCGTTCATGCTGCAACAACGCCTTGGCAATCGTCCAGCCATCGTTCAGCGTGCCCACCAGTTGTGGTTTTGGCACTTTCACATTATCAAAAAAGGTCTGGGCGAACACCGATGCGCCGCTGATCAGCGTGATTGGTTTGGTGGAAACGCCAGGTGTCGCCATGTCAAACAGCAGGAAACTGATGCCCCGGTGTTTGGACGCCTTGGGATCGGTCCGGACGAGACAGAAAATCCAGTCCGCCAGATGCCCGTAGGACGTCCATATTTTCGAGCCGTTGACCAGATAATGGTCTCCCATATCCTCGGCTTTGGTTTGCAGCCCTGCCAGATCGGAGCCGGCGCCCGGTTCGGAATAACCCTGGCACCAGCGGATCTCGCCGCGTGCGATCTGCGGCAGATAATGCCGCTTTTGCTCCTCGCTCGCGAATTCCAGCAGCGCCGGGCCAAGCATCCAGATACCAAAGCTGGCCAGCGGCATACGCGCGCGCACACGCCACAGTTCCTGCTGCAATATCTGATTTTCTTCTTTGCTCAGACCGCCGCCGCCATATTCCCGGGGCCATGTGGGCACGGTCCAGCCGCGCGCGCCCATGCGGTCCATCCATACTTTTGTGCCGGGGTTTTTGTAAACCGGGTTGCGGCCGCCCCAGCAGGTTTCGTCTTCCGGCATTGGCGTGCGCATGCTGGGCGGACAGTTTTCTTCCAGCCATGCACGGGTTTCTGTACGAAATTTCTCGAGATCGCTCATGCCTGACGCTCCCTGATATTATTGAATTATTCTAGAGCAGCTTTGTGCGGTCATCTGGAGATCGGGACGTTCCCAGATGACCGCACAAAGCTGCTCTGACCTATTATAAACCAGGGCAACTTTACTTGACCAAATAGAACCGAACGGTTCAATTTGATCGCGTGTTGCTCTGGTCCGGGTATATACCAGATGCGGGGCAACGGCAACCGGGCGCGCCCGTTAAACAACCAGGACGCGGATCGTCATCTGCAACGAAAGCGGCGGGCCGGTTCAGGCGGCGCTTTCGCTTTTATTATCCCTTGAAGACGCAGTTTCCGCAGCAGGGGAGATCATCGCCTGACGCCGTATCGTCTGAATGGCGCCATCGAGACGCGAGGCGCCGGTGTCCAGATCACGGAACAGGCGTTCCAGACGGTTTTCCAGTTCCTCGATGGTGGCGTCCAGACCAGCCCGCTGCTGACTGGCGCCAGCACGGAAATTCTCCAGAACCTCAGTCAATACATCGTCCGAATCCGCAAGTTCCCCATGGCGCTTGTCCCAATCTTCCGCAAGTAGCGCAGTGGCGGGTTGACGCAGACGGCTGCCAAGCCTTTTAAGAAGCCGCCGGGCTTCTGAAACGGCTTCAAGCGAGGAGGACATGTCGCGCGCGGCGCGTGACAGATCCTCAACCATCAATATGTTCATTACCGGCGTCTGGCCCTGTAACATGACGGCGGGGGCGGTTGTTGACGCGGTCTCAAGCAGCGGGCGCTGCATAAGTTCATCCAGCATCCGGATCACCCGATGCGAGGTTTCCGCGGCCGAGGATACGCTGGCCGTATGCCGCGACAGGCCTTCGTTGAATGCAGACAGCGCCTGGCCGAATTCCGCTACCTGCGCGGGCAGCGGATCAAACGCCTGTTGCGCATGCTGGCTGGCGCGCCCCACCTGTTCGGCCAGGGCCTCGCTGGCGTCATTGAGCCTTTCGCTCACCAGCGTCGTCGAGTCCCGCAGCGCCTGGCCAGCGTCTTCAAGGCCGCCGCGCGCCTGTGCCAGAGCATCAGAGAGTGCGTCCAGATCTTCGACGGCGCGTGGATGCAGCCCCTGCGACAGTTCGCCTACAGCCTGGCGCAAGGCGTCGGCATTGGAATCGGACAGGCGCTTGCCCAACATGTCCAGGGCGTCCGACAGGGGTTGCATGGCGTCGCCCACGCGCCCGGGCATGGTTTCGGTCATCTGCGTCTCCACGCGGGCGAGAGCCGCCACAATTTCCTGCGACAGAGCGCGCAGCTGATCCGGGATCATGGAAAGCTCGGCGGGGTTTTCCGCAGGTGCGCCCACAGCGCCGGTGAGCAGCCTGACCTGTTCGCTGGCGGGCCGGGTGAATGTAAACTGGATGCGTTGCTCAAGCACATGGCTGAGGCGGAACAGATCGCGGCCCAGCCGCTGTTCGGCCCAATGATAGGCGGCCGCCAGACAGAGACCCACGACCGCACCAGCCAGCAGCGGCAGCAGCTTAGCGCTCAATCCCGCAGTCACTGCGTCCCAGTCCAGGCTGCCGGTTAGAGAGGACTGGGCCGCCAGATGCAGGTCTGCGACAATCCCCAGCAGAGAGATCAAAACGCCACTGGCGAAAAAGAAACCCGGCCAGCTTCCGAAGAACCGGAAATTGAAGCCTCCTGCCTCCAGTCCGGCAAGGTGCAGATAATCACCGGCGCGCAGATGGTGCCGCACGGCTGTGCGCGCGCTCTGCGGCGGCACAATGATGCCGGCGCGGAATTGTCCCCACGGGCGCTGCAGCAGGGGGGTCTCATTGATGGCACGGTCGAAGCGGGGGAAGCTTGCGGTGAAGGCAGGCTGGTCCGCGGTTCCCTCTACGGCTCTCGTGGCCATCAGGATTAATCTGTGGGCGGGCCAGATGCGGCGGCTGACATACCAGACCAGACCGGCAAACGCTACCGCGGCCAATACCAGGGACGCCTGCACCGCTGTCCGGGGGTTATGCAGCGCCGCAATAAGACTGGTGGTCAAACCGTCCGACGGGTGCAGGGCCATCACGAGCCCATCCTAAATTCTTCTGAACGTTTCCAAATTCGTGCCCCGTCCCAGAGCAATTTTATCCGCCAGGACTGGACCAGCTGGCTCAATCCTGGCGGATAAAATTGCTCTAAATTACTATATCGACCATGTTTCATGTATCAGATGGGATCGCCTGGGGCGGTTCCATCTGATGCGAACATGGTCCAGGTCCTGCCATTACTATTTTACAGCATTTCCAAGAATAACGGATGTTGATTACCATAATCTTATGGAACGCGGCCAAGCCCGCGGGGCGGCTCGCATGGCCAGCCCTCCGCCCCTTGCTCTAGACCCGGCGGCGCCGGCTGTTTGCGGGCCAGAATTATTCCGCGGCTTTTACACTGCGGGCATGTCGTGCATCGGTCTGGCGGAAATAGGCGACACCCTTCGCATCGACTTCCCGGGCCAGTTTTCCGCGTTGCAGCAGGCAGTTAATGTGCGAATAGCTTTCGCCTGTCGCCATGAACAGCACGTCATTATCGATTTTGCGCTTGAACAATACGCCAAACACATCGATGGCCCGTTTGGGCTGCTCGCACAGCGCATGCAGCTCGCGCAGATTTCTTTCGTGTCCGTCAATCAGCGCCGTCAGGCGGGCGTGCAGCCCGTAAAATGGCCGGTTATGGGCGGGCAGCACCAGCACATCATCAGGTAGCCGGTCACGGATGGCGGCCAGCGATTCGATCCATTCCTTCAGCGGATTGGCCTCAGGTTCGCTGGGCATGACGCTGACATTGGTGGTGATATTGGGCAGTACCTGATCGCCCGAAAACAGCACCTTGTGATGGGCGGAATACAGGCAGGCATGTTCCGGCGAATGGCCGCGTCCCACGACCACTTCCCATGCGGTGTCATTGATCATGATTTTCTCACCGTCCTGAATGCGGTGATAATTGTAGGGAATTTCCTCGGACATAAAGCCAAAGCCGCGCGTCCGGCGTTCCTTGTAGGCTTCGATTTGCGAGTCATCGAATCCGGCGGCACGGTAAAAATCCACTGCTTCCTGGGAATTTGCATTCATCGGGCCGGCAGGAGAGGTGACATAACGCGCCATCAGAATTTCGGTGCGCGACATCCACAGCGGCGCGCCATGTTCGCGGTAAAACCAGCCGGCATTGCCGACATGGTCGGGATGATAATGCGTGACGATCACCCGCTTGACGGGGCCGCCCAGCTGCGTGAGCATATTGCGCCAGGCCTGCTGGATTTCGGGTGTGCTGATGCCGGTGTCGAGCACGGTCCAGCCATCGCCATCCTTGATCAGATAGACATTGATGTGATTGAGCACCATCGGCATGGAGCCGCGCAGCCAGTAGATTTCCGGAGCCACCTGCACGAAGGTGCCGAATGCGGGTGGAGTTTCAATCGGAAATATCAGCGGCCCATAGGTCGGCAGGTTCAATCCAGAATCGTCATGGCCTATGGTCGGATTCGTCATGATATTCACTCGCACTTGCAAAATCGGATAGCCAGAAACTCATGCTACCGCTAATAGATAGGCACGTGCCAGTGAAACGTCAAACAATCATTAGAAAATACCCCCGGCCTATCCCCCCAATTGCTCATTATTCAGGGCGTAGAGATGGGCCGCCCCGGCCATGGCGGCGGCGGACAGCCCGGACGATTGCGGTAAGTAATTGAGCGCATAGAACAAGGCGGTGGATAGGGTGGCCCCGGCTTGCGGGTCGGCACTGGCGGTTTGTGCTCCGGCCAGCGCCAGACGGGCCAGATAATAACCATTGCTGACGGTGCCGGCCAGTTTCAGATAGGGCGTTGCGCCCGCAAGGCAATCGTTGGGGGCGCTGGCGGTGCGGGCCAGCAGCCAGCCGGTCGCCTGGGTCATATCGGCCAGGGCGCGGTCCAGCGCGTCGCCGATCTGCGCGAAACCCGGATGGTTAAGCTGGCGGCAGCGGCTGGCGATTTCCTGCATCTCGGCGATGAAACCGCGCATCACGGCGCCGCCCTGCATGGGCAGCTTGCGGGCCACCATGTCGATTGCCTGTATGCCGTTGGTGCCTTCATAAATGGGCGCAATGCGGATATCGCGCAGATATTGCGCCGCGCCGGTTTCCTCGATAAAGCCCATGCCGCCATGCACCTGCACCCCGAGTGACGCCACCTCCACGCCAATATCCGTGCCCCAGGCCTTGGAAATCGGGGTCAGCAGATCGGCGCGGGCCTGCGCCGCCGCCCGGGTTTCCGGGTCTGGCGCTTTGCGCGCCATATCCATGGCGCCCGCGTTTGCGTAACAGATGGCGCGCGCGCCCTGCACCAGCGCTTTCATGCTGAGCAGCATGCGCCGCACATCGGCGTGGGCGGCAATCGGCAGCCCCTCAGCCGCCATTTCCGGCGGCGTTAGGGGTTTGCCCTGTTTACGTTCCAGCGCATAGGCCAGCGCCTGTTGATAGGCGCGCTCGCCGACTGCCACCCCCGACAGGCCGACATTCAGCCGTGCCGCGTTCATCATGGTGAACATGCAGCTCATGCCGCGATTTTTCTCGCCCAGCAGATAGCCGACGGCCCCGTCATTTTCGCCATAGGCCATCACGCAGGTTGGTGTCGCGTGAATGCCCATCTTGTCCTCCAGCCCGATGCAGCGCAGATCATTGCGCTTGCCCGGTTTGCCCTCTGCATCCGGCAGATATTTCGGCACGATGAACAAGGAAATGCCGCGCGTGCCCGACGGCGCGCCGGGCAGGCGGGCCAGCACCAGATGAATGATGTTCTGCGACATTTCATGTTCGCCAAACGTGATAAAAATTTTACCGCCGGTAATGGCATGGCTGCCGTCCGGACGGGGGGCTGCCCTGCTGGTGAGCGCCCCTACATCGGAACCCGCCTGTGGTTCCGTCAGATTCATTGTGCCGCTCCATTCCCCGGTAATGAGGCGCGAAAGATAAAGCTGCTTTTGTTCGGGTGTGCCATGCGCATCAATCGCTTCGACAGCGCCATGGGTCAGCGTGGCGCACAGCGAAAACGCCATGCAGCCGGAAATCATCATTTCCTCCACCGCATTGGCCAGCGCCAGCGGCAGCCCCTGACCGCCATATTCCGGGTCGCCTGCGATGCCGCTCCAGCCTGCCTCCACATAGGCGCGGTACGCATCGGCAAAGCCGTCTGCGGTCCTGACCCGGTCATTGGCCAGGCTGACGCCCTGCTGATCGCCAGGGACATTGAGGGGCGCAATCACTTCACGGGCGAATTTACCCGCGCCCTCCAGTATGGCCTCGGTAAGTTCGTCACTTAAATCACCAAAGCCACCGGTGGCCTCAAGGGCGGGCAGTTCCGCCGCCATCTGTAGCGCCAGTCTGATATCCTTGAGCGGGGCGGTATATTCGGCCATTTATGTCTCCTGATTCCTATATTTGCCCTATGATAAGACGCATGACGCAAAGCGGAAACAATAAACATGCATATCGCATCAAAAACTTGATAGTACAAAGCCATTGACTTTTCGTACCGTTATTCGGTACGATATAAGATGATCAAAAGTTTCGGTGACAAGCGGACTGCGGCAATTTTCGCTGGCTATGCCGTCCGCGATCTGCCGCCGCAGCTTCAACGCCGCGCGCGCGAGAAACTGATTGCGCTTGATGCAGCCAGCCGTCTGGATGATCTGCGCGCGCCACCTGGCAACCGGCTGGAAATGCTGCGTGGCGGCCGCAAAGGCCAGAGCAGTATCCGCATCAATGAACAATGGCGGATTTGTTTTGTCTGGCGTGATGACGAGGCCTGGGATGTGGCGATCGAAGACTATCATTAAAGGACGCGACCATGAGCATTAAGCGTGATGATCTGGATAGAGGCAGGGTGGACTTTACCGATATTATCAATGGCCGCCGCTTGCCGCCGGTGCATCCGGGAAAAATTCTGCGCGACGAATTTCTGACGCCGCTGTCGATCAGTGTGTATGAACTCGCCAACGCCATTAAGGCGCCACGTTCGCGCCTCAACGATATTGCGCTTGGCCGCCGGTCAGTTTCAACCGATACCGCCTTGCGTCTGGCGCGCTATTTCGGCACTTCGCCGGAATTCTGGATCAATCTTCAGGCGCGTTATGATCTCGACATCGCCAGCCGTACCGCGCGGCGGCGGATAGAACAGGAAGTTACCCCGCGCGCAGCGTGATGAACGTATATGAGTATAATGAAGCAAAGCGGAAACAATAAACATGCCGATGGCGGGTCCATACAGGCTGCGGCGGCGCTGATCCGCGCCGGGCAACTGGTGGCGTTCCCGACCGAGACGGTCTACGGACTGGGCGCGGATGCGCGCAATGACCACGCCGTGGCCGCGATTTTTGCCGCCAAGGGCCGGCCGCAATTCAATCCGCTGATCGTGCATGTGCGCGATCTGGCGGCGGCGCAGGTATTGGCGGAATTTGATCCGCTGTCCGTGCAATTGGCGGAATATTTCTGGCCGGGGCCGCTGACGCTGGTGTTGCCGCGCCGGGCGGGGTGCGGGTTGTCGCTGCTTGTCAGCGCGGGGCTGGATACGGTGGCGCTGCGGGCGCCCGCTCATCCTGTCGCGCAGGCTCTGTTATCAAAGGCGGGTTGCCCCATTGCCGCGCCCAGCGCCAATCTGTCCGGGCGGATCAGCCCGACAACGGCGGCGCATGTGAGGGCGGAACTGGGCGGCCGCGTGGCGATAGTGCTGGATGGCGGCGCCTGTGCTGTCGGGCTTGAATCGACCGTGGTGCAGGTGCGCGACGGCAAATGTTTTCTGCTGCGTCCGGGAAGCATCACCAGGGAACAGATTGCACTCATTGCCGGGGCGGTTGAGACAGGCGCGGATGCGCCCGGTGCGCCGCGATCGCCGGGTCAACTGGCCAGCCACTATGCGCCCAATTTGCCGCTGCGCCTTAATGTGACCCTGGCGCGGCCCGGCGAGGCGGCGCTCGCCTTTGCCAGAAATATTCCGTCGGGCGCGGCAAAAATCTGCAATCTCAGCCCCGGCGGCGATCTGAACGAGGCGGCGGCCAATCTGTTCACCATGCTGCGCGAACTGGATTGCAGCAGCTTTACCGGCATTGCGGTGGCCAGCATCCCCGTGCACGGATTGGGCGAGGCGATCAATGACCGGCTCGTCAGGGCGGCGGCGCGATGAGCGGCGTCCACGATAAAATCCGCGCCATCGTCGGGTCTGCCGGTTGCATCGATCAGCCGGCCGACATGGCGCCCTATCTGCTGGAGCAGCGCGGTCTGTATCAGGGCGAAACGGCGCTGATCGTCCGGCCCGCATCGACGGCTGAAGCCGCCGCCGTGGTGAAAGCGTGCGCAGAAAGCGGCGTGGCCATTGTGCCGCAGGGCGGCAATACCGGACTGGTCGGAGGGCAAATTCCATTTCCCCGTGATAACGCCATTCTGCTCAATCTTTCGCGGATGAACCGTATACAGAATATTGATCTTCTCAATGACACGGTGACGCTGGAGGCGGGCGTGACGCTGGCCGCGCTGCAGGCGGCGGCGCGTGACGCCGGCCGCCTGTTTCCGCTGCATCTGGCGTCGGGCGGCAGCGCGCAACTGGGCGGCGTCCTTTCGACCAATGCGGGCGGCAATGCGGTGCTGCGCTATGGCATGATGCGCGAACTGGTGCTGGGCATTGAGGCCGTGTTGCCCGATGGGCGGATTTGGAACGGGTTGCGCGGCCTGCGCAAGGACAATACGGGCTATGATCTGAAGCAGCTTTTTATCGGCGGCGAAGGCACATTGGGCGTGGTGACGCGGGCGGTGGTCAAGCTGTTTCCATTGCCTCGCAGCGTAGAGACCGCGATGGCCGGTGTGCCGGATGTGGCGGGGGCCGTGGCGCTGCTGCCATTGCTGCGGGCCGCCACCGGCGATCAGGTGACCGGGTTTGAACTTCTGCCGCGCAACGGACTGGAATTTGTGCTGAAGCATATTCCAGGCGCGCGTGACCCGATGGCGGCAAAACATCCATGGTATGTGCTGATGGAAATATCCTCTGGCTACGAAGCAATGGCGGTTCGCGCCATGCTTGAGGCGGCGCTTGCAGACGCCATGGAAACCGGGCTGATCCGCGACGTGGTGATTGCGGAGAATTTATCGCAGGCGCAGGCGCTGTGGATGCTGCGTGAAAATCTGCCGGAGGCGCAAAAACATGAAGGCGGCAGCATCAAGCATGATATTTCCGTGCCGATTTCCGCCGTGGCGGAATTCATTTCCCGCGCCAGCGCCGCCGTCACCCGCGTTCTGCCCGGCATCCGCCCGGTGCCGTTCGGGCACATAGGCGACGGCAATGTGCATTTTAATCTAAGCCAGCCGCCGGGTATGGAGATGGCCACCTATCTGGCGCGCTGGAATGAATTTAACACAATCGTGCATGACATTGTGGCGGAGATGGGCGGCAGCATCAGCGCGGAACATGGCCTGGGGCGCATGAAGCGCGAGGAAATCACGCGCTATAAAAGTGCGGTCGAGATGGAGATGATGCGCAGCGTCAAGCGCGCACTGGATCCCAAAAACATCATGAACCCCGGCAAACTGGTTTAGGCTATGCTGCGGGCCACGCCCCGCATGTTGCTGTTACGTCTTTCGTGTGCCGAGACGGGGGCGGCACAGCCGCAGCATCGGTCATTTCGCGTCCGCCTTCTCAGCCAGCCACGCCTTGATCAGGGATTGATAAGGCATGTCGCGCTTGTTGGCGGCAATCTTGATGCGCTCCAGCAGGCTCAGGGGCAGGCGCAACGAGATCGCCGTCGTCGATGGCTTGAGATTGGGCAGCCGGACGGGCGTGGCCTGACGCCAGTCAACATAATCGGCGGAATCGTGCGTCTCCCAAAAATGCCGCTCTTCCGCCTCATCGCGGAAAGCGGGGACCGGTTTAAGTTTCTTGCGCATAGCGGGTTCGCTCCGATCTGTGCATGCCGCGCGCCGAAATCACCCGGATCAAGCGGTTCTCCTCGCGCAATGTGAAGGTGATATGCAACTGGCGGCCATCATCGGTGCGGCCCAGGGCATGAAACCTTGGTTCAATCATGGCGGGTCTGACGTCCTCCAGAAACAGAAGCGGGCTGTTAAAAAAAACCTGCTCGGCTTCGGCCTGGCTGACGCCGTGCTTGTCCGCGCTTTTGCGCTGGTTGCCGGTGTCCCAGTCAAAGCCTTCAATCCGCGCCAGGTCAATCATTTACGTATATTATTATCATATACAAATATATTAAATGAGATAATTTAGAGCCTTTGGCGGGCGTGTCGGCTTGTCTTTCTCATCTGTCCACCATTGCCATGCCCTTGATCTGGGCGAACAATGCCATGCCGGGGCGCAGGCCCAGGGCGTCCCAGCTTTTGCGGGTAATACTCGACAGCAGCCGGGTTTCGCCGTTGGTTCCGGCAAGGCCGAGCAGCACCAGCTTCTGGCTGGGGCTGGCGGTCTTTGATGACAGGATGCGGGCAGGCAGGATATTCAGCACGCTGCTGCCGCTCGGCTGCTGTGTCGCCAGGCTGACATCGCTGGCCCGCACCCGCACCCGCCGTCGGGTTCCGTGCGGGCCCAGACGGCCGGGCACAAAAAACGGCAGGCCATCGATGCGGCACTGGCTCACATCATAATGCGCATCATGGGTTTCGACCGTCAGGTCCAGAACGGCGGCGGCTTCCGGCAGGCGCGCCAGCGGCAGCGACAGATCGGTCAGCAGCGCCGTCAGCGGCCCTGCCGCCAGCACCCGGCCGTTTTCCATCAGCACCAGATGATCCGTCAGCCGTTCAATTTCGGTCAGATCATGCGAGACATAAAGGATGGGAATCGACAGCGCGCGGGGCAGGCTTTCGAGATACGGCAGAATTTCGTTTTTGCTCTGACGGTCCAGCGCCGACAGCGGCTCATCCATCAGCAGCAGGCGCGGTTGCGACAGCAGCGCGCGCCCGATCGCGATGCGCTGCCGTTCGCCGCCCGAGAGGCTGGCTGTCGAACGCGCCAGCAGATCGCGGATGCCCATCAGATCGATAATCGGTTCCAGCCCGATCGCCTGTGTTGTGGCGCGCTTCAAACCATATTGCAGATTGTCCAAGACCGAGAGGTGCGAAAACAGGCGCGGCTCCTGAAACACGTACCCGACGGCCCGTTTGTGCGGGGCCAGAAAGTGGTCCGCGTCCTGCCACACGGCGCCATCGGCCTTGAGAGTGCCGTCCGCCACTCTTGTCAGGCCGGCCACACAGCGCAGCACCGTCGTCTTGCCGCAGCCAGAGGGGCCGAACAGGCCGGTCACGCCTTTGGCAGGCGCCGTGAAGGCGACATCAAGCGAGAAGCTGCCGAAGCTGCCCTTGAACCTTGCTTCGATGAACCGCGCTTCCACACCGCTCATGTCTGCGGCGTTCCCGTGCGGCGCGCAATCAGCATGGTGATCAGGATGACAGCAAAGGCAAACACCAGCATCCCCGCGGACAGGGCATGCGCCGCGCCCCATTGCATCGTCTCGACATAATCAAAAATGGTGAGGGACAGGGTTCTGGTCTCGCCCGGAATATTGCCGCCGATCATCAGCACCACGCCGAATTCGCCGACTGTGTGGGCAAAGCTGAGGATTGCGCCGGACAGTATGCCGCCGCGCGCCAGCGGGACCGCGACCGAGAAGAACGCATCCAGCGGCGCGGCGCGCAAGGTCGCCGCCGCTTCCAGCGGGCCATCGCCGATCAGTTGAAACGCATTGCGCACCGGTTGCACCATGAACGGCAGGGAATAGATCACCGATCCGGTCACCAGCCCCGCGAAACTGAACGCCAAAGTGCGCAGGCCGAAGGGCGCCAGCAGCGGCGCCAGCGGCCCATTCGGGCCCATCGCCACCAGCAGATAAAAGCCCAGAACGGTGGGCGGCAGCACGACCGGCAACGCCACCAGCGCCGCCACCGGCTCCACCCACAGGCTGCGCGAGCGCGCCAGCCACCAGCCCAGCGGCACGCCCAGCGCGACCAGAATGAGAGTGGTCAGCGCCGCAAGCTGTAGGGTGAGCCATATTGCCTGCCACATGTCCTGTTATTTCGTTCCGTTATTTTGCTCGCGGCAGCGCATAGCCGTGCTTCTCGATGATGCTAATGGCTTGCGGGCTTTTCAGATAGGCCAGAAATTCAGCGGCGAATCTGTTCTGTTCCCCCGCCTTGAGCAGCACCGCGTCCTGCAAAATCGGCGCGTGCAGATTTTCGGGCACGCGCCAGTACGATCCCCCAGGCGCTTCCAGCACCTGCGATAGCGCCACAAAGCCCAGTTCCGCATTGCCGCTGGCGGCGAACTGATAGGTTTGGATGATGTTTTCACCCTGCACGATTTTTGGGGATATGCTGGCATACACGCCCAGCGCCTTCATCACTTCGACGGCTGCGGTCCCGTAAGGCGCGGCGGCTGGATTGGCGATCGCCAGATGCGTGAAATCGCCGTTGCGCAGCACCCTGCCCTGATCATCGATCAATGCCGGATCGGCGCTCCACAGCGCCAGTTTGCCAATGGCGTAGGTAAAGCGCGTTCCCGGGACAGCCAGGCCAGCATTTTCTGCCTGTGCAGGGCGGGCAGCGTCGGCCGATAAAAAAACGTCGAACGGCGCGCCCTGCGTGATCTGGGCGTAAAGCTGCCCTGAAGATCCAAAACTGAGATTGATTTTATGCCCCGTCTGCGCCTGAAAGCGTGCGGCTATTTCCTGTGCGGCCGCAGTGAAATTCGCCGCGGCCGCAATGCTGGCCTCCGCCGCCAGAGACGGACTGTGTCCCAGCAGAAATGATCCTACTGCGAGTGCGGCTAACAGGATTCTGCGCATTATGAATCGGTGCGCCTGACGAACGCAAGACTGACGCCAAGGGCGACAATAACCGCACCTGCCGCCCGTTCAATCCACGCGGCGGCACGCGATGTGCGTAATCGCTTGTGCATATCTCCGCCCAGCGCGCCAAACATTGCCAGCGCGGGAAATTCAATTACAACGCTGGTAACGCCAAGAATTAAAAATTGCACCGGCACATTACCGCCCGGGTCGATGAAGGGTGGAAATATGACCAGAAAGCATAACAGGTTTTTTGGATTCGCCAGCTGCACCATGATTCCACCGCTAAA
>SHWM01000063.1 GCA_009693835.1 Alphaproteobacteria bacterium | reverse complement strand
ACAGCCGCGGCCACGCAATCATCAATGCGAGAAATATCAGCGCCACAGCCGGCAGCACATATTTGACCAGCCGCATAATGAGACGGCGGCGGGGATCCTCGGCGCCGCCCGTCAGAACGCGCGCCCGGCGCCAATCGTGCGGGCCGCCGGCATTGGCCGCATCGGTCATCAGATAATGCCCGCCCGCAGACAGTCATGGATATGCACGATGCCGACAGGTGGCTGGGGAACGCTGGAGGCGTGCGCCGTGACGAACAGACAGGTGATTCTGCCGGCCATCAAACCAAGAGCTTCGGCCGCCAGCGCGGACTGATGAATGGTTTTCGGGGACGGTGTCATGATCCGTCCGGCGTCCAGGCGCAGCAGATCCCCGGTGATGGTGTGGCGGCGCAAATCCCCGTCCGTAATGATGCCCGCGAGACATCCATCGGCGTCCAATATTCCAGCACAGCCGAACCGGCGTTCGGTCATCACGATCAGGACATCGCTCATCGGCGTGTGCAGCCGCGCCAGCGGCAGCTCGTCATCCCCATGCATGATGTCCGCCACACGAAGCAGAGATTTGCCAATCTGGCCGCCGGGATGCAACAGGCGGAAATCATCCGCGGTAAAACCCTTTCGCTCCATCAGGGCTACCGCCAGCGCGTCGCCCAGCGCAAGCGAGGCCGTGGTGGAAGTCGTGGGCACCAGCCCCATGGGGCAGGCTTCCAGCTCTGACGGCAGGATCAACGCCACATCGGCGGCACGCAGCAGCGTACTCTCCGGGTTGCGTGCAATCCCGATCATGGGAATGGAAAAACGCCTGGTATGCGCAATCATGTCGCCCAGCTCAGGCGTCTCGCCGGAATTGGACAATATCAGGCAGGCGTCGTCGCGGGTGATCATGCCCAGATCACCATGGCTGGCCTCGGCAGGATGAATAAATTGCGCCGGTGTGCCCGTAGAGGCAAAAGTGGCGGCAATCTTGCGGGCGATATGGCCGCTTTTTCCCATGCCGCTGACAATCACCCGGCCCTTGACCCGCTGCAACAGATCAAGCGCCGCGATAAACGCACCGTCCAGGCTCCCGGCCATGGACAAGAGCGCCCGCGCACCGCTTTCCAGCACCCGGCGGGCGGCCGCCAATTCACTCGACGTCACCAGTCCAGAGATCGGGTCAGGCGCTGTCTTTTCCACGCTCATGATCGGTTTCACTTTTCGGGTCAGACGGCATGGGCCGCCTAATCAAACCGAATCATACACTAGAGCAGCTAATGTGGCCATTTGAAGATCGGAACGATCCCTGATGACCGCACGCGGTTCTAATGCGAAAAAATATCCATTTCCGCCCAGCCCTGCAGATCTAACGCTGCCCGCACCGGTAAAAAATCAAAACAGGCCTGCGCCATGGCGGTGCGGCCTTCGCGGGCCAGCATGGCGTCCAGTTTGACCTTCAGCGCATGCAGATGCAGCACATCGCTGGCGGCATATTTCAGTTGCGCCTCGCTCAGGCCGGGGTCGCCCCAGTCGGAGCTTTGCTGCTGTTTGGATACTTCATGCCCCAGCAGGTCCTTGACGACGTCCCGCAGGCCGTGCCGGTCGGTATAGGTGCGCACCAGACGCGAGGCGATCTTGGTGCAATAGATTGGTGTGGTGTCCACCCCCAGATAATGTTTCAGCATCGCCACATCAAAGCGGGCGAAATGAAACAGTTTGATGACCCGGGGATCAGACAGCAGGCGCGTGAGATTGGGGGCGTTATAGCGGCCCATGTCAAAGCGCACCAGATGCGCCGTGCCATCCCCCGCCGAAAGCTGCACCAGGCACAGCCGGTCGCGATGCGGATTAAGACCCATTGTTTCGGTGTCGATGGCCACGCAATCTCCGAAAGAGATATTATCGGGCAGATCGCCAATATGCAGATCAACATTCATGTGAGGCGCCATCTTGGGAATGAGTCCCTTCAGAATAACCCGGAAAAGTCCGTTATGACGTCTGTTGGCCCAAAACGCGACAGCCTTGTTACCAGCCTGGCCGGTGCGTCACGCCTATTCGCGCTCTGCCGCGCGATCAAAATGTGCGCGAAGGCTGGTGCCCAGGAGAAGACTCGAACTTCCACGCCCTTGCGAGCGCTAGCACCTGAAGCTAGTGCGTCTACCAATTCCGCCACCTGGGCACACCTGCAGGGTAGTCAGGGGGTTGAGGTAGCCATGCAGGGCCGGAATGTCAAAGATTATTTGCGGGCATCTCGCTAAATGCCAGCTTATTCAGGGCTATCCCTGCGCCGCCAGTTTAGGTTAAAAGGGCTGCATCAACCGCGCACAACGTAAGAGATGGGCCTGATGGCGAATGAACTGATCACCGTATTTGGCGGCTCGGGCTTTATCGGACGGCATGTGATCCGCAGGCTGGCCAAACGGGGCGCGCGGGTGCGCGCGGCCGTGCGCCAGCCCACCCTGGCGGGCTATCTGAAGCCGATGGGCGATGTCGGCCAGATAGAACCGGTGCAGGCCAATATCCGTTATGAAAGCTCCATCCATCAGGCCATGCAGGGTGCGGATAAAGTGATCAATCTGGTCGGCATACTGTATGAAAGCGGTCCCCAGAAATTCACACGTGTGCAGGCCCAGGGGGCGGCCGCCATTGCCCGAGCCGCCAGCGCCGCCGGGGTGCGCAAGCTGGTGCATGTTTCCGCCATCGGGGCCGACGCAGCCTCATCTTCCCATTATGCGCAAAGCAAGGCGGCGGGCGAAGCCGCCGTCCGGGAGCATTTTCCCACCGCCACGATCATCCGGCCTTCTATCGTGTTTGGGCCGGAGGATGATTTTTTTAACCGCTTCGCCATGCTGGCGCGCCTGCTGCCCGTATTGCCGCTGATTGGCGGCGGGCACACGAAAATGCAACCCGTCTATGTAGGCGATGTAGCCGACGCCATTGTGCGCGCGCTGGAAGACCCCGCGACAGATGGCAAGACTTATGAGCTGGGCGGGCCGCAGATCTACACGATGAAACAGATCATGGAAATGGTGCTGGCCCAAACCGGGCGGCGGCGTTTGTTGCTGCCACTGCCGTTCTTTGCCGCGCGCATTCAGGCGGCGCTGCTGCAGATACTGCCAAAACCACTGTTGACGGTGGATCAGGTGCGCCTGCTGGAAACGGATAACGTGGTCTCGGCCGCGATGCCTGGCCTGAAAGAACTGGGTGTTGCCCACCCTACTTCCGCCGAGGTGGCGCTGCCCGGTTATCTGTACCGTTATCGCCGCACCGGCCAGTTTGAAGCCAGCAAACCGGCCTGATCCAGAAGGTGCTGTTCAGAAATAGGTCCAGATCAGCAGGCCCGCGGCCAGCAGCACACGATAGACCACAAACGGCGTGAAGCTGGAGCTTCGCAGCCAGCGCATCAGTACAGATATCGCGAACAGCGCCGTCACAAACGCCACGACGCCTGAAATGACGGCGTCCATCTGCAATTCCGCCCGTCCGCTTTTATAGATTTCCAGCACCCCCAGGCCGCCCGCCGCCATGGTCACCGGAATCGACATCAAGAAAGAAAACCGCGCGGCCTCGGCCCGCTCCATTCCCAGAAAGCGCGCGGCCGTCATGGTGCTGCCCGAGCGGCTCACGCCGGGCACCAGCGCCAGCGCTTGCGCCAGGCCAATCAGCACCGCATGAAGATAAGTGACATTTTCCACCCGGAGAAGACGTTTGCCATACTGATCGGCAAAATATAGCAGGACGCCAAATATCAGCGTTGTCCAGCCGATCAACTCAACGCTGCGCATCATCTCATTCCCGCCGAAATAATAGATCAGCGGCCCGGCCGCAAAAGCCGGCACGCTGGTCAGTGAAAGCTGCAGGAACAATTTGGCGTCATCAATATACCGGCCGCGAAGCAGGACCAGGGCGCCTTTTGTCATGCGCCACATTTCCGCCCGGAAAAACAGGATCACGGCCACCAATGTGCCGACATGGACGGCCAGGTCAATGAGGGGGCCCTGATCGGTCCAGCCCAGTATTTTTGGGGTCAGGATCAGGTGAGCCGAGGAGGAAATCGGAAAAAACTCGGTAATGCCCTGCACGATCGCCAGAACCACGAGATGTAATATGGGCACGCCGGCAAACTCCGCTGCAAACTACTATGCTGGCCAATAGCACCGGCGCGGGGACAGGGACAGTAAATTTTCAACCTGCCTGTTTTGATCCTGGACCAAATTAATCTACAATCCCCTCATGCGTCGATTATACCACATCCCTCTTTCGCCGTTTTGCCGTAAAGCGCGGATCGCCCTGGCCGAGAAAGGTCTGGGGTTTGAGTTGCGCACGGAACTGCCGTGGGAGCGCCGTCCGGAATTTCTGGCGCTCAATCCGGCGGCCGAGGTGCCGGTTCTGGTCGAGGAAGGCGAGCGGCTGGTGGTGGCCGACAGCCAGGTCATCTGTGAATATCTGGACGAGGCCTATCCCGACCGCCGGCTCATCGGCTTTGATCCGGCCATCCGCGCCGAAACCCGGCGGCTGATTGCCTGGTTCGACCTGAAATTTCAACGCGAGGTCACGGCCTATATTCTCTATGAGAAAGTCAACAAACGGCTGACCAGCAAGGTAGATCCGTCGGGCGACACGATCCGCGCGGGCCAGGCCAATCTGCGCGTCCATCTCAATTATATCACCTGGCTGGTGGAACGGCGGCGCTGGCTGGCGGGAGAGGAATTCGGGCTGGCGGACATTACCGCGGCGGCGCAGCTTTCCTGCCTGGACTATCTTGGCTCGGTGCCCTGGGATAATTTTCAGGCTGTAAAAGACTGGTATGCGCCCATAAAATCGCGGCCAAGCTTCCGCCCCATTCTGGCCGACCGGGTAGCAGGCCTGACCCCGCCCCCGCATTATCTGGATCTGGATTTTTGAACCCCACGGAAGCCCGCGATCTAAAAGCTGTATTGTCCGAAAAGGCGCGGGCCGCCGGGTTCGACGCCATTGGAATTACCCGGCCCGGCGCGGCCAAAGAAAGCGTGCCGCATTTCCGGGAATTTCTGAATCTGGGCCGGCAGGGCGACATGCACTGGCTGTCGGAAAAAGCAGACCGCCGCGCCGACCCTCTGGTTCTGTGGCCGGAAGTGAAAAGCCTGATATTGCTGGGCATGAATTACGGCCCGGATGAAAACCCGCTGGAAAAACTTCGCCTGCGCAGCCACGGCAATATTTCCTGCTACGCGCATGGGCGCGATTATCACGATCTGGTCAAACGCCGCCTGAAACAGGTCGCCCGCTGGCTGCATGGCGAAACCGGCGCTGGCGTCAAGGTATTTGTCGACACCGCGCCGGTGCTGGAAAAGCCGCTGGCGGCCAGTGCCGGCCTCGGCTGGCAGGGCAAGCACACCAATCTGGTGTCGCGGCGCTATGGCTCGTGGCTATTTTTGGGTGCTATCTTCACGGAAATTCCGCTGCCCTTTGACGTCCCGGAAGACAACCATTGCGGCACGTGCCGCGCCTGTCTCGACATCTGCCCGACGCGCGCCTTTCCAGGGCCGTACCAGCTCGATGCGCGGCGCTGCATTTCCTATCTGACCATCGAACATAAGGGCCATATCGCGGCAGAATTCCGCAAGCCAATGGGCAACCGGATCTATGGCTGCGATGATTGCCTGGCCGTCTGCCCCTGGAACAAATGGGCGCAGGCGGCGCGCGAGGCGGCTTTTGCTCCGTCTACGGATAAATATGGAAATGCGCTTGCGGACCTGTTGCGGCTGGATGACGCGGCCTTCCGTTTGCGCTTTGCCGGTTCGCCCGTAAAACGCACCGGGCGGGACCGGTTCGTGCGCAACTGCCTGATCGCCGCGGGCAATAGCGGGGACGCCAGCCTTCTCGATGTCATCCTGCCGCTGCTGCGGGATGCGTCACCGCTGGTGCGCGCCATGGCGGTGTGGGCGGTCCGGCAACTGGCCCCCGCCCCACGCCTGGCGGCCGTGCGTGAACACTGCCTGATGCAGGAGAGCGACCCGGAAGTGCGTGCCGAATGGGATGAGGTTATGGCGCCTTGAGATCGAGCTTTTCAAGATTGAGGCGGGCAGATTCAGCCGCCTTGCTGTCAGGACCAAGGGCAATCGCCGCCAGCCAGTCGGCGCGCGCCAGTTGGTTTTTCTCCATCAGACGGTAGACATTGCCGCGCTCCAGAAGCGCTGGCGCATCCTTTGCGTCGAGCGCCAGCGCAAGTTGCAGATCCTCGAGCGCCAGATCCAGTTTGTTCAGCATGCGCCGCGCCGTGGCCCGGAAAGTATAGGCAGCGGCGCGTTCGGGATCGAGCGACAGCGCCCGCGACAGATCGGCTTCCGCTTCCCCCCAGCGTTGCAGCGCCGCATGCGCGCGCCCGCGATCAATGCGCAAATCCGCTTCCTCGGCCGGAGCCAGCCGGTCCGGCCCCGCACTCAGGGCGGCGTTAAGAACGCTCAGCGCATTGGAGGGAAATTCACCCAACAGCCAGGCGTTTCCCGCCTGTCCCAGCAGGGCCGGGGCCATGGCCCGCCCTTCCGGTGTTTCCGCCAGCGCCGCCAACCGCGTGGCCGCTTCGGCATATTTGCCGAGCGCCACCAGCGCCACGGCGCCGCAATGCTGTGCGGGCACGCCGCCGCCCCGGTCACGCCAGACCAGCGCGTCATCATAGGCTGCGTCGGCATTTGTCCCGGTTTTGGCCAGACAGGCGCGATATTGCGCGACCTCTGCCGCGTCATTCTGCGCATGGGCAGCGGGCAGGGCGGCCGGCGTCAGGAACACCGCCAGAAGGAGTGCTGCTTGAGAAATGCGCTGCATGGGCCTGGATACTAGTGGAGTGGATTTGACATTCTCTACCCCCTGAAGCACGCTTGGGATGCGAATGTCAAATCCATAAACTCCACTAGCAACTTATACTTTCTAGTGGTTCTTATGATTCTAACATTCGCAACATAGCGCGCCGATAAGGGAAGCAAATGTTAGAATCGTACCACTAGCTGCATGACCGCAAGGGCAAGAAGTCTATTCTGTTTTGGTTTTGGCTATTGCGCACGGGTGCTGGGCGCACGGCTTGGCGCGGAAGGCTGGGTGGTTGCCGGAACCAGCCGCAGCCCTGGGCATGACTCAACCATTCATGCCTTTGGGCCGGGGGCGCCGTTTCAGGAGCGCTGGCTTGACGATGTCACGCATCTGCTGATCAGCGTTGCGCCGGACGCCAGCGGCGACCCGGTGTTAAATGCGGCAGGGGCGTTTCTCGCTGGCCGGGCGCGCCAATTCAAGTGGGTCGGGTATCTTTCCACCACAGGCGTATATGGCGATCGTGGCGGGGGATGGGTGGACGAGGAGACGCCCGTTCATCCCAGCCCCGGACGCAGCACCTGGCGCGCCGGTGCCGAAGCGGGCTGGATGGCCCTGCATCAGGCGCATGGCCTGCCGTTGCACCTTTTAAGGCTGGCAGGCATTTACGGGCCGGGACGCAATGCGCTGGAAAATGTGCTGGCCGGGACGGCGCGGCGGATCGATGCGCCCGGGCAGCTTTTTTCGCGGGTCCATGTGGAGGATATCGCCACCGTGCTGCAGGCCTCCATCGCAAGGCCGCATCCGGGCCGCATCTATAATGTCTGTGACGATGAGCCGGCGGCGGGGGCCGATGTCACCGCCTATGCCTGTTCGCTCTTGGGCGCGCCCGCTCCGCCGCTTATCGCGCTGAAGGACGCGGACCTCGGCCCTATGGCGCGCAGTTTTTATCAGGACAACCGCCGTGTGCGCAATGATCGCATCCAGCGCGAACTGGGGGTGCGGCTGGCCTTTCCCAGCTATCGCGAAGGGCTCTCTGCTTTGTGGCGGGAAATGCGCACATAAGACAGGGCGATCAGCACCACGCCTTTCATCCCGGCCACGATCCAGGCGGGCGAGAGCAGCGTGGGCAGCAGCACATAGGTCCATAATTGCGGCAGCACATAGCGTTCCACAACCGCCTGTAGCAAATTGAGGCTGGGGGCGTGCCTGCGGTGCCACACCTCGCCCAGCGCAGACGGGCGGTAGTCGGGGCCGCCGCCAGTAACATGCAGGTCCGCCAGCAGGAAAAGCAGCCCAACGACTAACGCCAGGCCGCCACCAAGGCGCAGGATGAGCCGCCAATGCCGTAATATCGCCATTCACCCGCCTTTGCCGCCAGAGCAGCATCCATTTATTTGCCGCATTATGCCATGAAATGGCCGGAACGTGTAAAGCCGGGTTGCTTCCGCGCCCGCGCCCGGTATAGTGCGCGCCGCACATACGCTACGGGGAGAGGTGGCCGAGTGGTCGATGGCGCACGCTTGGAAAGCGTGTAGGCGGGAAACTGTCTCGTGGGTTCGAATCCCACCCTCTCCGCCATATAGTCAGGGCCTCTGCCGCGCCGGGCACTTTTTGCTGGAAAGCCCCGCGGTGTGCGGGCTGCAGCTGCGGGATGGCATTCTCTGTTTCCAGTCTTCTCGCCCTTACCAAGCATCATTGTGCCGAATTTTTAGCTTTTCTCAAACGCCAATTCCGCCGGTACGGTCAGCGTCGCCACCGTCGCCCATGATGTTGGGCAGATACGAGAATGGCGCCCGTGGGCGCTCCGCAAAACCATGAAGTGCCTGCCTAGATCGGTATCTCCAGCAACTTTCTCTGCTCTTGCCAGTCTGCCGGTAACGGAACCAACCACGTCAGACGTTCGAGACTGAATTCTGGAGGCTGCTCTCCGCGCACAATCAAATTGAAGTCCTGTTCATACCCCACTGAACAGAATTTGCGCGGTCTCATCAGCAATGGACGAGTGGCCGACCGCGCCCATGACAAGCAAACCCTCGATGAGAGTGACCATTGCCGCCGCCGTTTTTCGCGCTTCGGCGTCCGTTTCAGGAATTCGCTTCTCGAGCCAGCCGATTAAGCCGTCTATAATGGTGGCGCCGAGTATCACCTAAGCGGGGTTGCCGCGAGCGGCAATTGAAACGATCTCGAGCCATACCCTGAAATAGCCTCGCATTTCGGTCGTTCGAAGCAGTTCCACTATCAGTGCGAAAACCTCCGGCTTTGTCCGCCGTGGGCCGACGGGTAGCGCAATCCGAGGCCGCATTGATGCCCGGAGGCGCCATCGCAGGCATCGGCCTGCTGGGCGGCCACCGCATCAAGGCAGCCCAGGGCAATAATGTCCGCCTGGACAATATTTATGTCGGCAGCCGGGACATGTTTGATGACATGAACCGCGCCATCGCCGCCAACGGAATTCGCCCGGTCGTGGACCGTGTGTACCCGCTGGAAGGTCTGGCCGGCCCCGCACTGGAAGGTTCATGAACATATCATGCGCGAAGTCGCCGGCTATATGGATGAGCCCCTGGTAGGATAAAAAAGCCTCATGGCTCCTCGTGCTGGGCGCGCCATTGCTGCCATGACTCTCAAGAGGGCTTGTGTGAAAGAAAGCGTCAACGTGCCGATACGCGGCAGCGGAAAAGCTGACCGGCGCGATGGCGCTGGGGCCATCCTGTCAATCCTGGATGGCAATCCTGGATGGCGGACCGCCTGATTTTATGAGGTGGCGCGTGGGGGCTGGCGGCGCGCCAAAACTAACCAATAGCGCAACGTCCCTATTGGCTTGCGCTTTTGGCATTCGACAAATCAAAAATTACAGAGGCCGGATTGCCGGTTCTGGGGTGCGCGGGTTCGTGAATGGCGTTTATCTCCAGCCCGCTGCGGCTGAATAGGTTCTTCCATGTTTCCTGGGTGCGGAAATACCAGGGAGCCGGTCTGGTAAAATCTTTGCTGAACCCCGCCCACGATCCTTCCCGCCAGCCGTCCTGGTAGGGTAAGGCGCCGCAAGCGGCGACGGGGTGCAGGGTTTGAATTAAAAACCTGCCGCCTGGCTCCAATAACTTTCCCGCCGCCGCAATAACACTCTCGGTTGATTTTTCGCCAATCAGGGAGAAGTTGCAAATCAGGCAGTCAAACCGCCTGTTAAATTCATAGGATGAAAGATTTTCGTAGGTGCAGGCTGCAAAGGTGCCGCCTTTTATCTGTTGCGCCCTTTCAATAAGCGCCGGAACGGCGTCAATGCCGAAAACATTGATGCCTTTCGCTGATAATTCGGCGGCAAGCCAGCCCTCGCCGCAGCCTATATCCAGAATATTCCGCGGCTTGCCGTTTAGAACCGCATCGATAATGGCTTTGTTGGTGACAAGCAGGCGGCTTTCAATTTCGCCGGCGCCGATGGCTTTTATCCACGGCCCCGCATTTATTTGCCAGGCCTCTATAATTTCTGAATCGGTATATTTCTTATCCATCGGTGCTTTTACTATATCGGAGCGGACAGCAGAGGAAGAAGAACAATGTCATCTTCTTCAGCGTTTCCGTAGAAAATTACTCCTGAATTCGCGGACGCCCTGGTCCCGTCGATATCACAGCGTGGCCGGGCCAATGCGACGACCGCCAAAAGCGGATGAACGGAGAGCCCAACTATGCTAGGCTCAATCAAGAAAGCGGGTAGGCCGGGTATTTTCTATACCGGCCCGTACAGGGCCCGCACTGACGGCTTTGGAAACGATCAGCGGAAGGAAGAGCATTATGCGTGTCATGGAAGTGAGCGGAACCGGTTACGACTCGGTGCGATTGGTTGAGCAGCCCAGGCCGGAGCCCCAGGCAGGCGAGGTTTTGGTGCGCATGACGGCGGCGACGCTCAACTATCGCGATCTGATGCTGGCGCAGGGCGCCCCCTATCGCTCGCGCACGGGGCCTTATGTGCCGCTGTCCTGCGGCTGCGGCGTGGTGGAGGGGGTTGGGCAGGGCGTCACGCGCTTTCGCGCGGGCGACCGGGTCGCCCCAACATTTTTTTCGGACTGGATTTCCGGACCGTCCAGCGGTCCGCTTCTGTCGCGCGCGCTGGGCGGCACGGTGGATGGCGTCGCGCGCGAATATGCCTGTTTTTCGCAGGAAAGCCTGGTCAGCGTACCCAATGCGATCGGCGATCTGGAGGCGGCGACGCTGGCCTGCGCCGCGCTGACATCGTGGAACGCGCTGTTTGTGTCATGCGCCACGAAACCCGGTGATTATGTGCTGCTGCAGGGCACCGGCGGGGTTTCGATTTCCGGACTGCAACTGGCCAAGGCGGCGGGCGCCACCGTGATTATTACCTCCTCGTCGGACGCCAAACTGGAACGCGCCCGCGCCATGGGCGCCGATCACACTATCAATTACCGCACCACGGCGGACTGGGGCGTGAAGGCCAAGGCCATCACCGGGGGCCGGGGCGTAGATGTCGTTCTGGAGGTCGGCGGCGCCGAGACCCAGGCGCAATCCGAAACCGCATTGATGCCCGGCGGCACCATCGCGGGCATCGGCCTGCTGGGCGGCCATCGCATCAAGGCAGCCCAGGGCAATAATGTCCGCCTGGACAATATTTATGTCGGCAGCCGGGACATGTTTGATGACATGAACCGCGCCATCGCCGCCAACGGAATTAGCCCGGTCGTGGACCGTGTGTACCCGCTGGAAGATCTGGCCGGCGCCATGCGCGCACTGCAATCAGGCATGGTCTTTGGCAAGGTCGCGCTTCAGATTTCCTGAAGCGCCCCGCCATCAGCGACAGGTTTCAACCGGATCGCGGCCTGCTCCCGTCCGCCGCCGGAAAGAACCGGTTGGCCGGGCGCGGCAGGCCGAGATTTTCGCGCAGGGTCGCGCCCTCATATTCGCGGCGGAACAGGCCGCGGCGCTGTAATTCGGGCACGATGAGATCCACGAATTCATCAAGCCCACCTGGCAGATAGGGGAACATCAGATTGAACCCGTCACAGCCTTCGCCCAGAAACCATTCCTGCATCTGATCCACGATCATGCCGGGTGTGCCAACCATCTCAAGCACACCAAAGCTGCCGCCCACATGCTGCGCCAGCTGGCGCACAGTCATGTTTTCCCGGGCCGCCATGTCCACCAGTTTCTGACGCCCGCTCTGGCTGGCGTTGCTTTCCGGAATTTCCGGCAACGGACCACCCAGATCAAAGCCCGACACGTTACAGCCAAGCAGCACGGACAAAGTGGAGATGCAGCTGTCGGGATGCACCAGCCCATCAAGGCGGCGTTTCTTCTCCTGCGCCTCGTGGAGCGTGTCACCAATCACCACAAACACGCCGGGCAATATTTTAATGTGATCACGCCTGCGGCCGGCCTTTTCCGCACGGCCCTTTATGTCCGCATACAGACGGCGGGCCGCCCCCAGTTCAGAGGCGCCCGCAAACACCAGTTCGGCCGTTTCGGCGGCCAGTTGGCGGCCCGCGTCCGAGGCGCCCGCCTGCACGATCACCGGCCAGCCCTGAATGGGACGCGCGATATTCAACGGGCCGCGCACGGAAAAATGCGGCCCCTTATGATCCAGCACATGCAATTTAGCGGGATCAAAATAAATCCCGCTCTCCTGATCACGCAGAAACGCGTCGTCGGCCCAGCTATCCCACAGGCCGGTGACCACGTCATAAAATTCACGTGCCCGGCGATAGCGCGCATCATGTTCAACATGTTCGGTGCGGCCGAAATTCAGCGCTTCCATCGGATTGGCCGATGTCACGACGTTCCATCCCGCGCGGCCGCCGCTGATATGATCGAGCGAAGCGAATTTGCGCGCCACATGATAGGGATCATTATAGGTCGTCGTGGCGGTGGCGATCAGGCCCAGATGGGAGGTCACCACCGCAAGGGCGGGAAGCAGGGTCATGGGGTCAAACGAGGTGACTGTGGCGCTGCGTTTCAGGGCAGGCATGGGCATATTGGCCAGCGCCAGATGATCGGCCATGAAGAAGGCGTCAAAGCGCCCGCGCTCCAGCGTCTGAACGAACTGCTGCATATGCGCGAAATTGAAATTTGCATCCGCATACTGTCCCGGATAGCGCCAGGATGCGGTGTGAATGCTGGCCGGGCGCATAAACGCCCCCAGCCGCATCTGACGGCCCTCACTCATGGCGCCCCTGTCCTTTTCATTCGCGGCATTGGCCCTGCAGCCTTGCGGTTTGACGAAATGTTGTGTTCCCTGAAATTAGCATGCCGGCGCACCGGGAGTCAGCATTAGAGCAATTCCTTTTTAGACTGAACCATCTGGTTCAGTCTAAAAAGGTAAAAATGCTCTAAATTATTATACAGACCATATTTTACGGATCAGACGGAATCACCTTGGGCGATTCCATCCGATCCGGACATGGTCTAGCCATCTCACTTTTTCCTGACCGCCCAACGGATTGATGAGCCTATTAACACCCAAAACACGGTATAGGTAACGCAGCGGCATCAACGCGGATGGAGAAAATGCCCACAGCCCTTCTGATCAAAAATATGCTGCTTAACGCGAAGACATGGTCGATGACGCATATTTTTACCATCTTAACCCTGCAGCAGTTGATTTTGGTTGTGGGGATAATGGCCGCCGCTTCGCAGCTCGCCGGGAAACTGGGGGTCTGGATCGATGCAAAGGTCCAGCAGTGGCGGGCGCGGGGAATAGAAATCTCGCTGATCGCTTCGCGCATCCATTTGACGTCGCGGGATATTATTTTTCTTCTCCTGTCGCCAGTGTTGTTGTGGATATCTGTAACGGTGGCCGGCGCCGCCGATTGGCCGCTTGCCATCCCCAAAGGAGCGGCCATTCTGGTCACGGCCTGGGCCGTGATACGCCTTGGATCCAGCCTGATAAAGAGCAATTTCTGGTCGAGGACGCTGGCCATTTCAATGTGGACAATTGCCGCGCTGAACCTGCTGGGCTGGCTTGACGCCGCCATCCGGATGCTCGACAAGGCCGTCATTCCACTAGGTGAATACAGGCTTTCGCTACTGATTTTAGTGGAAGGCGCCGTCCTGCTCGCCTTGCTCCTGTGGCTGGCGGGGCTGGCCGCGGAAGGGGTGGAACGAGCGCTGGCGCAATCAAACCTGCCACCCTCGCAAAAGGTCCTGTTTCACAAGATTGCAAAAATTCTGCTTGTCGCTGTTGCGATCCTGATTGGATTGAATGCCGTCGGCATAGATTTTACCACACTCGCCGTCTTTAGCGGCGCGCTGGGTATCGGCATTGGTTTTGGCCTGCAGAAGGTGTTTGCCAATCTGATGAGCGGATTCATCCTGCTCATGGATAAATCTATTAAACCCGGCGACGTCATCGCGGTGGGGGACACTTACGGCTTTGTTAACCGGCTTGGCGCGCGCTATGTTTCCATTCTGACCCGCGATGGAAAAGAACATCTTATCCCCAACGAAATCCTGATCACCGAGGCCGTCGAAAACTGGACATATTCAGATGATAAAATCCGGATACACGTGCCTGTCGGTGTTTCCCACAATGCCGACGTGCCGCAGGTCAAGAAGCTGCTGCTGGACATAGCGCAGGGGCTTCCGCGGGTGTTAAAATACCCGCACCCCGTCTGTCTTGTGAAAGGCTTTGGCGAAAACTCGGTGGACTTTGAATTACGGGTCTGGATAGAGGACGCCATGAATGGCGTCGCCAATGTGCGCAGCGCGATCTATGAAGAGGCCTGGAAAGTGTTCAAGCAGCATAATATCGAAATCCCATTTCCCCAGCGCGACCTGAACCTCAATATGGCGCAAATGAAACAACTGATCGGCATGATAAAAGATGAACGGATCAGTTCATTGCGCCCTGAATGAAATCGCGCCGGCGGGGGCGCTGCCTCGGACGTCCTTGTTCCGCTCATGGCCAGACTGGATATTTGCCATGAAGACGCTTCCTCCCGCCGCCCTCGCCTACAAAAAGACACCGCTGTTCACGAATGCGAGCGTGCCGCAGGCGCTGTTAAACGATCATCGCACCAAGCCGGGTGTGTGGGGCCTCATCCATGTCGAACGCGGCAAGCTCGAATACACAATCGAAGGGGGAGAAACACATATTCTGACCCCCGGTCATCCCGGCGTGGTTGAGTCGGCGGTCACGCATTTCGTGACGCCGGTTGGCGAAACTGCTTTCTTTGTGGAATTTTACCGCGCAGAATAAAATTGTACGCTTATCTATATTCAGGGACGGAAAACTGCACGATGACAAAAAATATCATCACGGATGAAAAGCTGCGCGACGAGGTGCTGGCCACTTATGCGGCCTATCTGAAGGCGTTTCTATCGCACGATCTGGAAACGCTGAATGGCATGATGATCTATCCGCTGGCGCATATCGGCAATGG